>CAZTGJ010000144.1:0-8186 GCA_964613025.1 uncultured Thermoplasmata archaeon
GTGAATAGACACCGATTCAGAGAGGGATTTTGGTCTTAACCGAAGACACATGGAAGGAGATCATAAAGGACTGGTCACCTGAGAGGAAAGGGATGGAATTGAGGTCTGTACTGAGAGCCAGTGAGGATTATCCGTTTCTGACAAAGATGATGATACGGAAGAAATTCAGCGAATTGCTGGAGGCATGAATTCCGAGAGGGGGTGGGAGGGGGGGGGTGTACGAACGTACTTTCAATCGACACTCATGGTAGAACTTACCTACTCATAGGTTTTCAAGTGCCTTCAAGGCGGTCTTGCCTACATCTGCAGGGGAATCACTCACCAGCACCCCGGCAGCTCTCAGGGCTTCCTTCTTCTCTGCGGCAGTACCCTTCCCACCGGCGATGATAGCTCCGGCATGTCCCATCCGTTTTCCCTTGGGTGCGGTGCTTCCGGCGATAAAGGCCACCACTGGCTTGTCCATATGGTTCTTGATGTACTCGGCCGCGATCTCCTCGTCGGTACCGCCAATCTCTCCGATCAGTACCACCATGTCTGTGTCCGGATCCGCGTTGTACAGCTCCAGGGCATCCCGGTGGGTTGTTCCAATGATGGGATCTCCGCCGATACCCATGCAGGTGCTCTGTCCGATCCCGGCGTTAGTAAGCTGGGCCGCAACTTCGTAGGTCAGTGTTCCAGACCTGGAGATGACTCCGCATTTTCCTGGCCTATAAATTTCGACCGGCATGATACCCACCTTCCCGACCCCGGGTGTGATGATCCCCGGGCAATTGGGTCCGATCATGTGGGTCTTGCTCATGTTCAGCTTATGTTTCACCTTGATCATGTCCACGGTGGGAATCCCCTCGGTGATCATTACCACCAGCTCGATCCCCGCATCGATGGCCTCTATGGCCGCATCCGCCGCGAAGGCTGCCGGCACGAAGATGATGGAAGCATTTGCCTTTGTCTCCCAGACTGCCTCGGCCGCAGTGTTATACATGGGAAGGCCAAGAACCTCGGTCCCTCCTTTCCCGGGTCTGGTTCCTCCGACAACCTTTGTTCCATATTGGAGCATCCGTTCGGCATGGAACTGTCCTTCCCGTCCCATCCCCTGGACGATAACCCGTGAATCCTTTGTAAGTAAGATGGCCATGTTATGCACCTCCTCCTGAACCTTCAGCTCCACCAAGCTTTGCCGCAAGTGCAGCAGCCTCATGGAATCCCTTGGCAGTATTGAAGTCGAGACCTGAGTTGTTCAGGATATCCCTACCCTCCTCGGCATTGGTCCCTTCCAGGCGAACGACGATGGGGACACTGACATCCCCCAGGTTCTTGATCGCTTCCACCACACCTGTGGCAACACGATCACAGCGCACGATCCCACCGAAGATATTGATGAGCACACATTTCACATCCTTGTCACTGAGAATGATCTTGAAGGCGTTCTCCACCCCTTCTGCAGATGCCGAGCCTCCCACATCCAGAAAATTGGCAGGTTCTCCGCCGCAGAGCTTGATGATATCCATGGTTGCCATGGCCAGTCCGGCGCCGTTCACCATACACCCCACGTTTCCGGAGAGCTTGATGTAATTAAGATTGAACTTTGAGGCCTCCGTCTCCAGCGGCTCCTCCTCGTTGAGGTCCCTGAAGTCGGCATGGTGCTTCTGTCTGAAAGATGCATTGTCATCGAAGTTGATCTTGCCGTCGATTGCGACGACATCTCCACCCTTGGTAACGATCAGGGGATTGATCTCAGCAAGTGAAGCATCCTCTCCCACGAAGAGCTTGTAGAGATTGGTAACAAGTTTCACTCCCTGCTTGAACGCATCCCCTTTGAGATTCAGTCCAAAGCAGATCTGCCGTGCCTGGTAGGGCATGAGCCCAACAGCAGGATCAACCCAGGTCTTCATGATCTTCTCAGGGGTCTTTGCCGCGACGACCTCGATCTCCATGCCCCCTTCCGAGGAGGAAATGATGGCGACCCGTGACTTCTCCCGGTCTACCACAATAGCAAGATAGATCTCCCTGTCGATCTCCGAAGCCTTCTCCACGAGAACACGCTGGACAAGTTTCCCCTCGGGCCCTGTCTGGTGGGTGACCAGAGTCATACCCAGGATCTGGTTTGCGACATCCTTTGCCTCATCCTTGTCGGAAACAAGCTTGACCCCTCCCCCCTTTCCTCTTCCCCCGGCATGGATCTGGGCCTTTACCACGACCTTCCCGCCGATGTCCTTCGCTATACTCCTCGCCTCATCCACAGAGGTAGCAACCGCCCCGTCGGGGACTGGGATACCGTAGGTTCTGAAGATCTCTTTTGCCTGGTATTCGTGAATCTTCATGGGATCACGGCACCCCTGAAAATGAATTCGCATATAATGTTTTCGTGCTATCGGAATATGAAGAGAGTTATGGATATTTTGTACATTGCGTTCAGCGGAAATCTAACAATCCATCCCTAGGAATCAGTCCTTCACCTCCCCCGCCCCCCCACCCATAGGGTCACGAACAATTGATCGATCGTACAGATTGGTGTAACCGAGTGTTATTTGTCCGTTCATTCCGAACATTATGCTTTTCATTCCTTCCTATTCCCCACCCTTTCATTGAACAAAGAGTAGGTTAGTAGGATAACCATTCCAACAAGTATAACCAGGATAGATAATAACAAATTCTTTGTCCACGGCTGATAACCCTCACCTTCATCCTCCCCTCTGCCATTTCCTGCACTATGTATTTCGCGTAGCCACGGTTTGAATACAACATTTTCCGTGACATTATCCCCCTTCCCCTTAAGATTTGTATTATTGTGATACGGCCCTGATGGATCACCCCACCAGTTGTGTGTAGCCACCACTCTTTGGCCATCTATCGCATCCATACCGGATTCCGAATTATTGAAAATGTAATTGCCTGCCGCATTGACGCTACTGGATTGACCGACTACACGTATTCCAACCCTGTTCTCGGAAATGAGATTTTCTTCTATGAATCCATCTCCCGAATTTGAAATTTCCATGCCAAAATCATTTAACGTACATGTATTGTTGGAGATAATCCAGTTTCTGCTTCTATAAAGCCGGACACCATAATCTGAATTCGAATTGAAGGTGTTGTTTGAAAGCTCACTATTTTGCGAACTTTCGAGATAGATTCCATTTTCGTTATCCAAACAGATGTTATTCTCAAATATGCAATTATCTGAATCAAAAAAGTGCATCCCATACATGTTGTCTGTGATGGTCGAATTCCTGATAGTGACCGAATCTGAATGACGGACCATGATACCGATTTGCCCATTTGATGAGCATGTCGAATTCTCGATCAGGATCATTTCCGAGTTCACAATCTCTATCCCGATCGTTCCATTACTGCAGTTCTGACTCGAAATCGAAATGTTCTTACATCCAGCAAGGATTATCTGTCCTGCCTCTGTTGGGACCGTAAAATCGAGCACACCAGAATAATAAAGGACTGGTTTTCCATTGATCGTGTTCGACGAGCTGATGATATGGCTCCCCCAAAGATTATTATCTCCATCCATGTGGAAACTCGATCCCCACATGCTGTTGTTCTCGAAGATGCAATTGCGTGCGGAGCTCAGATAGAGTGCGCTAACGTTATTGTCTTCAAGTATGTTATCATTGACTGAACATTCGGCTAAATGACTCAATAAAATACCGTTTTTCTTGTTATATGAGCAGGTGTTGTTCGAAATTGAATTACTATTATAGCTTGATATAAAAATACCTGTATCATCATTGAATGAACAGTCGTTCAATTCAATAAAGCAATATCTGGAGCTTTTCAATTGTATGCCGTTTGTGTTGTTCGAACACGTGTTATTTTGCATAATGCAATCGTTACACTGGTTGAGAGTGATTCCATAGTTCGTGTTATTTGAACAATTGTTGTTTTTCAGAATACAATAAATAGAGGAAGTCAAGTAAATACCATTGGAGTTATTGGTGCATACGTTGTATGAAAATGTACCGCTGCTTCGGGAAAAAATGCCATAATTGTTATTCTGGCATATGTTGTTCATGATGGTACTGTTCATGCTCAATGATATGTAGATACCATATCTATTATCCGAACAAATATTGTCCTTAATGAAATTACGATCAGAGGAGGTCTGACCAATTCCATTCCCCTTACTTTGGTTGAAGCATTCATTATTTGTGATGTTGGCATCATGGGAATACCAAAGCCGTATACCGTCACCATTGGTATAACAGATGTTTCGATTGATCGTGCAGTTTGTGGAATCTCTCAAATATACTCCATAATCATTGTCAAAAAATGTGTTGTTCTCGATCGTGCAGGTAATGGAATCCTCCATATATATCCCATGAGAATGGTTCGAGAAAGAATTGAAGGAAATGGTTGTATTCCATGAGTCGAGCTTCAAACCGTAATACTTCCTGTTCCCGGAACTATCGATGATGGACAGCCCACTCATATTCACCCAATCAGTACTGATTCTCACAACATCCCCATCCCCTCCCCCGTCGATTGTGGTCATTGCAGAGCCATTCCCGATTAAATCTATCTTTTTCGTGATAACAATGTTCTCCCTATATATCCCATCGTACACTCGAATCATGTCCCCGGTTTTCGCGATTCCAATAGCATCCTGAATACGTAGATAATTTGCACCACCTGAATCATCAACCGTGATGGTCTTTGCAGCTCCTTCTCCGATGAGAAATGTGAAAGAGAGTAAAACGAAACCAAAGACGATTACCATCATTCCAATCCTCAGGTATCTCCTGGCCATTGATTGCTCAAAACATTCAATTATTAATTAAGTTTGCCATCATATATGTAACATGAGAAACAGGAATCAGATGAGAAATGTCAATTCAAATGTCGATCATCCAAACTATCAGTTGCTTAACGAAAAAATAAGGATGAATACGATTCCGACTAATACGATCAAAATCAGGATCAACAAATACAATACCCAGGTATCGTATCTGTCCCCATCCTCATCTTCCCCCTCCCCTTCAATCGTATGATCTTTTTCACCGATCCAGGGGCTGAACTCCACATAGTCGGTTACATTGTCCCCTTTCCCCACAGTATTGTTCTCAGAATGATGTGGACCTGAATCATCTCCCCACCAGTTATTGATAGCAATTATCTTGTAACCACCATTATTGGTTGCGTTGATTCCAAATTCAGTATTATTGAATATGCTGTTATTACTCGCATTGAAGTCAAGAGTCATGGAGGGTAAAGAGATTCCGCATCGATTCTCTGAAATAGTATTATGCATGAGTGTATTGTTGCTGGAGCGGTAAAGGAATACGCCAACGTCGTTATTCGAGCATGTGCTGTTGGTGATCGAGCAGGAGCTGGAGGAGGAGATGCTGATGCCATTTTTATTGTTCGATGAGCAAATATTATTCTCAAGTTTACTATTATTGGATTCTATGAAGCTGATACCGCTCTGATTATTAGCTGTACATCTGTTGCTCAGGAAAATACAGTCCGATGAGGCAACGATGACGATACCATCCCAGTTGTTCGAAAAACATATATTGTTCATAATCCAAGAAAAGCTGGAGGTGAGGATGTAGATACCAGAGTGCGTGTTCGATGAACATGTATTGTTTATGATCTTGCTCGAGGGTGAATAAGAGTTTATGTTAATGCCATTTTTGTTGCTGGAACATGTGTTGTTTGTGATAATACAATCTGTCGAGTATTGGATACGGATCCCTTCTTCATCGTTTAAGGAACAACTATTACTTGCGATTACGCAATAATCTGAATGTAAAGAGAATATCCCAAAATTTTCGTTTACCGAGCACATGTTATTGAAAATGGTGCAATTGCTTGATACCCATATGCAGATGCCATAGCGGTTGTTCGAGCAATTATTGATCATGATATTACAGTAGCTGGAATCCATAATGAAGATCCCGTAATCATTGGCAATGCATAAGTTGTTAGAAATGGTGCAATTGCTTGAGTTGTTGAGAAAGATTCCTTTGAAGTTGTTATGGCAGGTATTGTTCGTTAATGTGCAGTATGTAGAGTTCTCAAGCCAGATCCCGTAGCGACTGCTCGAGCAATTATTTTCATATATTTGAACATAGTTCGATCGGACCTTGATTCCGTCCGCTGATCCTTCTTTAATGCTGTCAGTGATGAGAAAACCGCTCATGCTCACCAGATCTGCGGTAATCGTCACCACATCACCTTCCCCCCCCCCACTGTCAATTGTGGTCACGTCAGAACCATTCCCAATCAAGCTCACAGATCTTTCCACGATCACATTTTCATAGTACGTTCCTTCGAATACCCGTATCCTATCCCCGTTAGTTGCATTATCAATGGCATCCTGAATAGTATTGAATGGGTTGCCAATGGTTCCATCCCCGTTGGAGAGAGCATCGTCATCCACAAACCATATTGTTCCTGTGACCGAAGGACCTTCATTCCCCTTCCAAGGCTCAAATAGAACATAATCTGATACTGCATTACCCGAACCATTTGGATTAAGTGTTGGGTGATATGGTCCTGTTTTGTCTCCCCACCAATTATTTGTGGCATTGATATTGAAACCGTTGTTGACGGATGCGTCCATGCCGGATTCAATATTGTTGTGAATATTGTTTTCATGAGCTGAATTATCCTTAGATCGGAATTCCAGAAATATTCCCACTTCATTATCCGAAATTGTATTGTTCAGGAGTATAGAATCGCTGGAGTCCCAGAAGCGAATACCGACCTCGTTGTTCGATGAGCAAATGTTATCTTCGATCGTGCTATCACTGGTGGAATCAAGGATGATGCCGTTTCTGGAATTCTGTCGGCATTCGTTATTTGTGATTGTGCATTTCCTTGAGTAACGCAGATAGATACCGCTGTCGGAGTTCAAGGAGCATAAACTGTTCAAGATCGTGACATTACTGGAATCCCAGATGTAGATACCATAATCTTTGTTCCCTGAACACGTATTGTTCATGATGGTGCAATCCCCTGAGTCATAGAAGCGAATCCCGGCCTTGTCATTCGATGAGACTGAGTTTTTCTCAAGGGTACAATTTTTCGTACGGTCGAGATAGATACCATTTTCCCGGTTTGCTGAGCAAATGTTTTTCGAGATTGTGCAATTATTCGAGTCCAGGAGGTAGATGCCATTATTGTTGTTCGAGAAAATATTATCGAATATTTTGCTATTATCCGAGTTAACCATAATCCCATTATTTAACCTATCACCTCTACTATCCCATACTAAGAAACAACTTAGGTTTACCCAGTCTGCAGCAATCAGTACAATATCAACATCCCTCCCACCATCGATCGTGGTCACCTGTGATCCGTTCCCAATCAAGTTCACAGACTTATACACACGAATGTTCTCGTGATACGTCCCCTCGAAAACCCTGATCGTATCCCCATCTTCCGAGTGGTCAATCGCTTTCTGAATCCTATTGAACGGATTATCCAGGGATCCACTCCCATTACTGAGTGCATTGTCATCAACGTACCAGGTATTGGGTTTCCAAAACCAGGGGACGAACAACACATAATCGGAAACTGATCCTCCTTTTCCCTCGGAATTATTGGTTGGGTGGTAAGGACCTGTATTATCTCCCCACCAATTATTGGTAGCATTGATGAAAAAACCTTCGTTATCGGTAGTATTTATAGCATAATCAGCGTTGTTGCAGATAGTGTTGTAATGTGCAATATTGTTTCGGGAAGAGGATCTCAGATAAATTCCTATTCCATTTTCTGAAATTGTATTGCCCGTGATTGTACAATTGCTTGAGCCATAAAGGTAGACCCCGTAGTCATTATTCCATTGGAATGTGTTACCAACAAGAGTGCAGTTATCCGAGAAGTAAAGGAAGATTCCGTAGTCATCATTTGATGGACACGAGTTTTCCTCGATCGTGCAATTGTTAGAGTCCCAGATGTAGATACCGCGGTCGCGGTTCGACCGACATGTGTTGTACTGGATTGTGCAATTATGAGAATCCCGGAGCCAGATACCAGCACCGTTTTTCGAGCATGTGTTACCCTCTGCTATACAGCTACTGGAGTTGTAGAAAATGATTCCAAACCCGTAGTTAGATGAGCATGTGTTATTTCTGAGCGTGCAGGCGCTTGAACGGTAGAGACTGATACCATCGCATGTGTCTTCGGTTAAGGAATGATCAACCATATTTGAGCTATTGATTTCCCAT
>CAZTGJ010000145.1:0-8147 GCA_964613025.1 uncultured Thermoplasmata archaeon
TTCAAGCAAGGTTGAATTGTCGTTATTAAAAGGCTCGCGAAAATCGGTGTTAAATAGAAAGACCCACACCATTCGGGAGGAGGAATGCTGCAAACATGAAAGACGTCTCCGGTCGTATGATTCGTACATTGTTCACTATTCTTTTCCTGACCACTCTGGTTTTACTAACGATACTTCTATCCGGGGGGGAGGGGGAAGCAGGGGGAACGACGATCACAGTGGACGACGACGGGGGACCCGGAGAAGCTGACTTCCAGAGGATCCAGGATGCCATCGAATTCGCACAATCCGGTGACACAATAGAGGTGGCCGGGGGTACATATTATGAGAACGTGGTGATCAATAAATCCATTAGTATTCGCGGTGATCCGGACGATATTCCCATTGTGATTGGTCTCTCTACACTTTCCCAACTTATTGTACAGGCTAATGATGTAGCAATTTCTCATGTCGATGTAATGAATACAGGTTCCATTGAGCCCGATTTCGATGGCATCTTTGGACAGGAAATATCAAATCTCTCACTGAACAATGTGCGAACCTCGAACACCATAAGAGGATTGTACTTCATCAACTGCTCAGGAATACAAGTGGAGAACTGTTCTTCACGTTCCAACACCTATGGCATATCCATAATCGGATCCTCCAATGTGGCTCTTACCGGATGTAATCTCAGCGGCAACCAATTCACCGGAGCTTACTTTTCAGCATCAGTTGATACATCCATCACGAATTGTTCTTTTCTTTCCAATAATCATTCAGGGCTTTTAATATACTTCAGCAATTCTACCACCATCAAAGGCAGTGAGATACACGGGTATGAACGATATGGAATATACCTAAACGATGTAGGACCTGGAACCGTCATTTCAGACAATCGGATTTCCGGAACCGCGTCCTCAGCAATTTCGATCAATGGGAACCTCGGAGGAGTGATCATAAGAAATTCGATCTCGACCAACATCGGAACTGGTATCTCACTCCGGGGTATGAGTTTGGTCTCCCAGCAGTGGATAATCTCAGAGAATACTATTCATGATAACAATTATGGTATGTATCTCTCCTCCTGTGAGAACAATCAAATTCTGAATAATACGATCGCCAATAATTCCATTGGGATATATATTGCCGCATCATCAGCAAAGGACAATGTCTTCAGGAACAACAGCATATTCGACAACAGTTGGGGGATGGACGTTTACAACTCTTACATTCATAGCGTGGACGCAATCCTGAACTGGTGGGGCGACGATTCGGGACCCTTCCACAGTACGAAGAACCCAGAGGGAAAGGGGAACAGGGTTGATTCCTTCGTCAATTTCAATCCATGGATCGGCAATGTCACAAAACCAATCCACAACGTCGACCAGGATGAGTACTATGCTTCCATTTATCATGCAGTTGAACGTGCAGAATCCGGAGATACGATACGGGTAACTGAAGGCCTGTATTACGAGAGTCGCATCATTATCGACAAACCTCTGACTCTTGTCGGGAACGGAAACACAACCACGACTATAACCCCAACCCCGGATACCAATAATGCAAGCATCATCGACGGCGATCACGAGGGGTCCGTCTTCATTATTGAGGCCCACGGGGTTACCATATCGGGATTCATCATACAAGGCTCCGGAACGAAGGGGTCTCAGGATGAGACCGGCGGGGCCGGGATCATACTTCTGGGAGATAATTCTCATATTTTCGGCAATGATTTACAGACAAATCAATATCTTGGGATCAAGGTTTCCCAATCCAGCGGTCATATCATTGAGAATAATACCTTCACCGGAAACCAAATGGCCGGTTATTACTCGGGTATAGCCCTCTATTCTTCAAATGGAACAACCATCATGAACAACAGTTTTACCTATCACTCATATGGGATATCACTGAGCTCGTCACCAGATAATGAGATCGCTTCGAACACCTTCTACGAAAACAGTATGGGGATCATTGTTGACCATTCGGATGCCCTTCTCATTCACAACAACAGCATTTTCAACAATACCCAGGGGCTTGTCGTTCTGGGATCTGAATTCCTGAAACTCCGGAACAATGCCTTTACAAACGGAGGCCTGGAAATATCCGGTTCCACCAACGGGATCAGGGATTGGATACATGACATAGACCGGAGTAATACCGCAGACGGGCAGAGTATTGAGTATCATGTCAATGGCTCGGGTATTGACATCCCAAGCGGGAGCACGCATGTGATCCTGGTGAACTGCAACAATGTGACCATTCAGGGACTTGACTTCGATCACGAGAGGATTTCCCACACGATCTGCTTATCTTCCGATATTCAGATCAGGGACAACAAATTTACCAACGGCACCTATTATCTGAACTCATTGCAAAATGAACGACTGATATTCTCAAACAACGTTCTCATGAACAATGATCTCGATTTTACCATCTCCCACTGTTCCAACTCCTCAATTCATTATAACACCATTCAGAACAATTCAGATCGTCTGAGGATCAATTGGTCAGATAACACCACCTTCATAGGGAATCATTATCTTGATTTTCCCGATTTCGAGATACGGTTCTACCACTCGGATCACAGTCTCATCATAGGAAACACCGTCAGCATGCTCACTCTGTACCGATCCTCCCATTCTTCCATCATCGACAATCACTGCTCATTCGACAGAAACTACGGCTCTCTTTCATACAATGGCATCGAGGTCCGATTCTCACATGACAACATCCTGTCCTACAACTTCTGCACCGTCAATTCCCGGGGTATCTTTTTGGAGGAGACAACTGACCTGAGACTCGATAACAATACCATTACCGAAAGTTGGTTTGCAGGAATTCAGATAGACTCCTCTGACAGGATCACCATTGAGAATAACCGATTGCTTGAAAATCGAATTGGGATAAGACTCTCTCAATATTCGCGATGGATCGAAATCCATAACAACACGATTCTTGAGAACGTGGGCGGGATCGTGGTGTTTGACCACTGCAGAGACGTGGATATCCGATACAACACCATCGTGGATAACCACCAATACGGTGTCGAGGCATACAACAATGAAGAGGTTGTGAATGCGACCTACAATTTCTGGGGAGATGACCGGGGACCGTGGAACGAGGAGGAGAATCCCGTAACTAACGGGGACAACGTCAGTCTCTATGTCAATTTCGACCCCTGGCTCAACAGCAATATGCTGATCCACATTGAGCCTGAACCGGATGATTCGGATCTCATTACTCTCAAACTTCTCCTTTTCGTCTGTGCGATATTGATCATAACAATTGCCATTGTCCTCCTCAACCATGATGCGATCTTCCGTCCCAAATCTTCTTCACCCTCTTCCTCGCCTTCTTCCTCACCTTCCCCCTCCCCTTTCTCCTCCCTCTTTTCCCCCCTTCCCCCCAAGGCATGGAAATCCGATGGGTTGCCAGTATCAAAACAGCGTCCGTTCAATCGTTCGTACAAGAGACACTCCAAGTCACGAACATCCGGCTCCAAACCTTCCAAAGGCTCTAATACTTCCTCATCCACAAAATCCGACCCGTCCGCTCCATCGTCTTCATCCACAGAGTCAGAACATTCTTCAACGTCCTTTTCCAAGCCGTCCGATCCATCCTCTTCCTCCTTTCCCACCACCACCACCACCACCACCCCACCTCCGGAGTCCGATTCCTCCGATCCATCATCTCCCACTCAGTCGGAACCCTCCAGTACTTCCATTCCCGCACAGACCCATCTCCCCACTACGTCACTTTCCCCACCCCTACCCCCTCCCCCCGAACCTTCTACTAATTCCTCCCAGACCAAGCATGAAACCTCCACCCCTTCCCCTTCCTTCCCCTCCAAGCCTGAACTATCCGTCCCTTCCCTTTCCACCCAATCAGAACCCTCCACCTCTTCCCCTTCCACTCAGACAAATCCCTCCTCCACCCATTCTCCTTCCTCCCGTGAAAAAACATCTGCATTCACCATCTCTGAGACATCAGTTACCGATCCCCTTACCCCACCCAACGGATCCGACTCTTCCACATCCGAATCCGAGAGATCCCCATTTGCACCTCCCGACACCTCAAATGGTTCTTCTCCCCCCGACTCCTCGGAATCCACCTCTTCTTCCCCCACCTCTGACAAGTCCAATAAATACTCCATATCCGACTCATCATGATTCTCCCAATCCTCAACAGGTAATCCCAATGAAACTCTTCCCTCTGCCTCATCATGATCTTCCTCTTCCTTGCTGAACCAGCGTTATTACTGCCCTTGGATACTGAACAAACGTTTTAAATACAAAGCTCCATTTCCATGAACATGCACGGGATATTCCTCCCCAGAAAGTTCTTTGTCACTTCGGGATCTGGTGAGGATAACAATTCCGAACTGAACGCATTCGATCGCGCCCTTCTACGGGCAAAGATCACTCAGTGCAACCTGGTCAATGTATCCTCCATCCTTCCCCAGGATTCTGAGGAGATCGATCCCATTCACATCACTCCCGGAACCATCACCTTTGCAGTATTGGCAAGACAGGGGGGCTATTCCGGAGACCGCATCAGCGCGGGGATCGGGTGGGGCAGGATCGAGAACAAGACAGGGGACAGCTATGGGATCGTTGCCGAGGATCACGGGAACAGCTCGAAGCGGTACACCGACAAGATCCTGAAAGAGAAACTCGAGCAGATGGCGAAGATCAGGAGAATGAAGCTCATTGACTGGAAGGTCAGATCGGAATCCATCGAGGTGAAACAGAGATACGGCTGTGTTGTTTCAACGCTGGTGTATGTTCCCTGGGATCAGGAGACTGGGGAACGAGAGGTTTAATACGCTCTTCTGTTCGTCACCTTCTGATATTCTTCTTATTCTTCCTCAACTTTTTCTGCATTATTTTCTTCTCCCACAGGATCTATTATTTCAGTATCTTCCTTTCTCACTTCAGGTTTTTTCTCAGAGGATCCTTCGCTCATTTTCTCTACCGGGGGGGTAGTGGAGGGCTCCTCGTCTTTCATTTCAGCCTTGACCTCTGATGACTCATCGGGTATTCCCTCATTTACCGAGGTGTAATCGGTCGCTTCATCCGGCTCCTCATTTTGGATGACGTAAGAGGTATTGTTCTCTGTTCCTTCATTATTCCCTATTCCTTCATAATCTTCTGTCCCAACAGTGTCCGCCATTCCCTTCCGGGTGTTATCCTTCATGAAGTGGAGAATACCGATCACCACAATGATGATAATGACGATCACCAAGACAATCAGGAGTTCATTTCCACCGCCCTCTTCCTTTTCTACTTTGAGTTCCTTCTGCACGTCGATGGACCAGGCATCGTTGTTGTCCTGTACCCTCAGCGTTATGGTATGGGTTCCTACGGAGAGATTATCCGTCGTAAAAGCAGAGGCTGTGCCCTGGTAGAGCACACCATCTCTGGATGACGACCATTGATATTGTTCGATACCGTCTGCATCGGTGCCTTTTCCGGTAAAGGTTACCGCTTCACCTTCCTCTGCAGAATCGGGGGTAATGGATTTGATGGATGCAACAGGGAGATGATGGATGATCAGAATGACCGATACCTTCTCGCTCCAGTTTCCATCATTATCCTGGACCTTCAGGTTTATTCCATGCACTCCCAAGGACAATGCGCTGTACCGGATCTCCATTTGGCTGCCGTTGTAGAACTCACCGTTAATGGATGACCGCCACGCATACCTCTGGATGCTTCCCTCGTCTGTTCCGTTCCCGGAAAAGGTGATCAGATTCCCGAGATTTCCCTGATAATGTGCCGTAACCTCTTCACTTGAAAGGACTCGACTCCATATTCCCAGTTCATCGATTATTCCAGGGAAATATTCCCTGTTCCCGTTCTCATCCCACCATCTGCCGATGGAAGGCATTGCGGCATGGTACCCGACATTACTCCCGTTCTCGTTGATGGTCTCCATCAACACACCGTCAAGATACACCTTCGATTCGTTGTGTGCCATTGTCCAGGCGATGTGATGCCACGCATCTGCCAGGTCCTGTCCCACCACGGCTCGCTGATTCTCGTATTCCAGATCAGCCCCACTTTTATCGGCACGGATCCCGATCTCAGTAGAATTCATGGTGAAAACAAGATCATTCTGACTTGGGGAGGTGGCATCCATGAATATGGTTCCCAGGGAGGTTTCACCCATGAAATTTACCCACACCGCAAAGGTGAGATGGGTCATGTCCGGCATGCTCTTGATGAGATCGATATAATCATCACTTCCGTTGTATTGAAGCGCCTTCCCGAACTTCCCATCCACCCATTCCGGATTTCCCATGATATTCCCATCGTTCCCGTTGTATGTGGAATCATACACCATGTTCCCGGTCCCCTCATCGAAGGACCAGTACGCAACCGTGGATTCGTTCAGTAAATTGATATCACTCCAGATCGCTGGATTCGGTGTTACGGATTCGATGACCGCAGTTGGCTGGTGCTGTCCTGATGCAGTTTCTGCAGAGAGGGAAAAACTCATGCAGAACAGCATGCCAATTAATAGTACACATACGGGATATGAAAAATTCTTGTGATTATCTCTCATGGTATCACCTGGCTCTAGGCGTGTATGTGCATGTCAATACTGATACAAAAGATTTGCCTGTAAACAAGCTATGATTTATCGAAATGATGGACGTTTTCGTGTGGAGATATCGGACTGTGCAGAAATCTTAAATAACAATCAAGAATTCATCCAAAAGAAGATGAATAAGATATGATGGAGCATGTCTGATGAAATGGAAGGAAAATCAAAGATTCCAATACTCGTATGATCTTGAAGGTGATGAGCCGGAGTTCCAACGGTATTCTTTATCGGTATCATTTATGACTACGAAGAGCTGCACAGTCGGCAGGATACCCTGGCGACCATGGTCGGCTACATGGGAGGGGAGGAAGGGCTGGAGGCATGTTTCCAGGTGACGGCTTGGATGACACTGGGATGTCTCATCCAGCTGGACTATCTGGAAGTTTGATTTTCAGCAAAATCAAATACCTGAAAGGAAAACATAAATAACTGTGATGTCCTATCAGTTGCCATGATGGTAAGATCACAGAAAGAATGGAATACATGGTACATCCACCCGATTCATCTATTTTCGATCATCATTATTGTCTCCATCATTTTCTTGACTTTAGTTGTATTATATTCCGGTCAGGGGAATGCCGCTACCATTGTCGTTGATGCCGGAGGTGGGGGGGGTGGAGGAGGAAGTGACTACACATCCATCCAGGAGGCTATCGATCATGCCGAACCAGGTGACGAGATCCTTGTTAAGGAAGGTGTCTACAATGAGTCGATTACAATTGACAAGACCCTGAATCTCACCGGAAAAGGGCCCAGGGAAACGATCATTGACGCAGGAGAGAGCAATGCAATTGTCATAACAGCCCCCTCTGTAAATCTTACCGGTTTCAAAATCGTTGGGAGCCTGGAATCCCATGATGGCATTCGTGCGGAATCCAATTTCAATCGTATCACTGATGTTGCAACCTTCGATAACCGGAGAATATTTCTCAACAGGTCCGCTTTCAATATTCTCCAAAATATTACATCGTCGAATAACACTCAGAGCGCCATCTACCTCATTCATTCCGATTTCAATACAATCATCAACGCGTCCATGACAGGAAGTGAGAACGGAATCAATTGCTACGAATCAGACCATAATACTATTTCTCTCAGTAATCTATCGGGAAATAACAACGGCATCACATTGAAAGCGTCCTCCTTCAACAAAATAAAAGGATGTATGGTGCTGAACAACACTCATGCCGGAATCACGATCAAGGATGCTTCACGTTATAATGACATTTCCGGGAGCGTTATCAGCGGTAATCATGACGGGATCATTCTTGGACAGAGGGAAACCGGAATAATCTTTTCCGAATCCAATTCTATCGAGAATGTTACCATTTCAGAGAATGAACGGTACGGGGTCCATATCCAATATGCAAACAAGGTTACCATCAACAAAGCCACAATAACGGGAAATACCCAGGGAATCTATGATGAGGGGATTGGGTGGTACTGCGAAATTCACACCAGTAATCTATTTGGGAATTCAATGGCTGCCGTCAATACCTCAATTTCATATTTCGCACCCCCCCGCCATTTCTTTTCGCCTTTTTTCCTTAATC
>CAZTGJ010000146.1:0-8112 GCA_964613025.1 uncultured Thermoplasmata archaeon
GTTGAATGCATCTATTGATTAATATTATATAGAATAACGAATTCACGCATTCATAAAGAGGATTGCATATGGGCGAAGTTCGGAAATCATCATACAGAATGCCGCCAACTCCCAAGGGTATCAAAGCCATTGAGGAAGGTACATTGGACTATTTTCAGATGGATATATGGGACAATCTGAATACCGGTCTCCTTGAGGAATATCTTGATGAAAAGGCAAGGAGAGAGAGCTTTGAACGGTCAACCTTCGACTGGTTCAAGGTTGGTATCGGAATTGCAATCGGTACTGCGTTTGCCATCATCACCCAATATGTCGGCCTTAAGGTTGGAATCGCCATTTCCGGTTCATGGTATGTTGCCTATCTCATAGGTATTGCGGGAAAATGGAGACCTTCAGAACTCAATATCGCAACCAGCGCAAGTACAGGGGCGACGTATATAAGTACAGGGTTTATTTTTACCTTTCCGGCGATGTACCTTCTCAGTAACCAGGAGGTCACCGGAAGTTATGTCATTGGGGTGGATTCAACCACCGGTGAATACATTTATCTTGTCAATGATATTCCGGCCATGTTCGTTGCCTTGGTGGCAACAATCATCGCTGGTTTCCTCGGTGTTCTCTATTTTCTTATATTCCGGAGAATCTGGCTTGTGGATGACCCGCTCCACGTTCCCGGGATCGAAGCACAACTACAGCTTCTTGAAATGTCGAATAACATTACATCCGGCGCGGCTGAAAAGGCTCATCATGCAATCAATTTGATCGTCACCTCATCGTTGATAACCGGAATTTTCACGTTCCTGAAGGATTTCCCAATAAATCGTGACGGAGCTGACCAACCCCTTATGGATCATGCCTTCGGTGGAGAGAGAATGTCGGAATGGTACAACCACGGCGTAATACAGCAACCTCTTGACACCTCCAAATATACCTGGATGAATTTCGGTCTTATCCCCATTGAAGTGGGGATCGGCTGGTTCATGCGTTTCAGGGTGGCACTCCTTGTATCCCTGGGAACGCTCATTACCTGGTTCCTGATCATTCCAATGGCAGTTTTCTTCGACGTGCCTATCTACGACCCGAAGTTCTCTGATCCCTACTCCATTACCGAGGCTGCCGTACCTGCAATTACAGGATATGGAAGAATAGCCCGTTTCATTGCAATAGGTGCCATCCTGGGAGGAGGCATCACCGCTCTTATTAAAAACGCACCAATTTTCAAGACCATCTTTGGGGATTTGAACAAGGCACTGAAGGGGAGTGAAAGCGAGGCTGGGTCCTATATCGATGGCAAAGGGTGGTATGAATGGCCCCTTTCCCACATTTTTTTCATGGCCATATTTGCATTTTTTTCCATCGGGATCGTTTTCTCCATGGAATTCGATATCCTTCCGTCCTTTCTTTTCTCGCTTGTGCTTGTAACAACGACTTTTTTCCTGGGAGCTATCGCAGTGAAGGTCATGGGTGAGACCGGTACGGAACCGGTTTCCGGTACCTCCTTCATCGTGTTGCTAACCCTGGTTATCATATTCAAATACGCATTGAGCCTCCCAAAAGAGGAGACCGCCATCATGGCCATCATCGGTACAACAGTATTCGGTGGTGCCATTTCCATGTCAGGGGATATTATTCATGATTTCAAAGCAGGACTCTACATTGGAAACAGACCCTACCATCTGATGAAAGGTGAAATGACAGGAATCGTACCTGGTGCCATTGTCTCTGTAATTGGAGCGGTAATTTTCGGAAAGGGACTTGCAGATGGTACCCTGGAACTTCCTGCCCCTCAGGCACATGCATTTGCAACAGTTCTTCAGCTCCTGTTCAGCGATGATGCATTCATTTTCATCCTGACTCTGCTGGGAATTGGTATTGTCATAGGGATTTGGGCTGAATTGGCCACAGGCATGGGAACTGCTTTTGGTCTGGGAATGTATTTCCCGCTCTTTGTCACCACTCCCATCCTCCTTGGAGGATTCCTCAGGGATATGTGGGAGGAATTTGTTCTTGAACGTGATGCTATGAAATATGAGTTGACGGATCAGGAAAAAACCATGAAGAGGCTGGACACATATATGTTGGCAACCGGACTCATTGTAGGAGAAGCTGTTGCCGGAACGATTATCGCAATTTATCTTGTTGTTTTCAAAGGCTAACCATTGCAGGATATGTTTCGGCAACGACCCTGGTCCCTTGCACTCCTCCCTGACAGATTGTAAAATTCTGTCGAATTTCATTTGCACACCAAGATTATATATTATTAAATGAAATCGCCATGAGACCAAGGAGGGCCATAATGGGTGAAGTACGAAAATCATCATATCGATTACCACCGACACCAAAAGGCATCAAAGCCATCGAAAACGGAACCCTCGATTATTTCGAAATGGATGTCTGGGATAACCTTAATACCGGTCTTCTGGAAGAATATCTCGATGAAAAGAACAGGAGAGAAAGTTTCGAAAGATCGAGATTCGATTGGTTCAAAGTAGGAATTGGCATAGCAATTGGTACTGTTTTTGCGATTATCACCCAATATGTTGGCCTCAAAGTAGGACTTGCTGTTTCCGGTTCGTGGTACGTTGCCTATCTTATCGGGATCTGGTTGAAATGGGAACCCTCAGAACTCAATATCGCAACAGGTGCGAGTACGGGAGCGACGTATATCAGTACAGGATTTATCTTCACGTTTCCAGCGATGTATCTTTTAAGTAATCATGAGACCACCGGAAGTTATGTTATCGGTGTCGATGCGGCCAGTAGTGAGTATATCTATCTCATCAATGATATTCCAACAATGTTCGTCGCGCTAGTGGCTACGATTCTTGCAGGCTTCCTTGGCGTTCTGTATTTTATCATCTTCCGAAGGATCTGGTTGGTTGACGATCCACTGCACGTTCCCGGCATTGAGGCCACACTTCAGCTACTGGAAATGTCCAAGAACATAACATCCGGAGCTGCGGATAAGGCCCAACATGCAATGAAGCTCATTCTTTATTCATCTCTGGCTACCGGCATATTCACGTTCTTTAAGGATTTCCCGATCAATATGGATGGGAAAGACGAACCCCTTATGGATCATGCCTTCGGTGGGGATCTTATGTCAGAATGGTACCACGAGGGGAACATTCAGCAGCCATTGCAGTCTGCAAAATACACTTGGATGAATTTCGGACTCATTCCCATTGAAGTAGGAATCGGCTGGTTCATGCGCTTCCGGGTTGCACTCCTTGTATCCCTGGGAACGCTCATTACCTGGTTCCTGATCATTCCCATGGCAGTTTTCTTTGACGTCCCGATCTACGATCCGAAGTATTCCGATCCCTATCCACTGACGGAAGCATTCATACCGGCTATCATTGGCTATGGGAGGATCGCAAGGTTCATCGCAATTGGTACAATTCTTGGAGGTGGACTTACCGCACTCATCAAGAATGCCCCAATATTCAAATCTATTTTCGGGGATCTCAGAAAGGCTATCGGTGGGGACGAGAGTGAAGCAGGGTCATATATTGAAGGAAAAGGATGGTATGAATGGCCCCTTTCCCACATTTTCTTTATGGCGATCTTTGCATTCATATCTATTGCGATAGTCTTTGCTACTGAATTCAATTTCAGTGCATCCATAATATTCGCACTCGTACTTGTTGTCACAACTTTCTTCCTTGGGGCCATTGCTGTTAAGGTCATGGGAGAAACCGGTACGGAACCGGTTTCCGGAACGTCCTTTATCGTTCTTCTCTTCCTTGTTATCCTCTTCAAATATGTTCTCAATCTCCCCAGGGAGGAGACCGCCATCATGGCCATCATCGGAACTACGGTGTTCGGTGGTGCAATATCCATGTCCGGAGATATCATCTTCGATTTCAAGGCAGGTCTTTACATTGGGAACAGACCCTATCATCTGATGAAAGGAGAGCTTACCGGGATCGTTCCCGGAGCTATCGTTTCCATTATCGGGGCTGCCATCCTTGGAAAGGGACTGGCGGATGGTACCCTGGAACTTCCTGCTCCCCAGGCACATGCTTTCGCCACTGTCCTACAGCTCCTGTTCAGCGATAATGCTATCGGATTTATCATCACTCTCCTTGCTATAGGTATCATCATTGGTATCTGGGCTGAATTAGCTACAGGCATGGGAACTGCTTTTGGTCTGGGAATGTATTTCCCATTGTTTGTGACCACACCCATCCTCCTTGGAGGGTTCCTCAGGGATATGTGGGAGGAATTCGTTCTTGAACGTGATGCTAAGAAATATGAGTATACGGACAATGAAAAAACCATGAAGCGGCTTGATACCTACATGCTGGCTACAGGACTTATCGTAGGAGAAGCCATTGCCGGTACTATTATTGCCATCTATCTGGTAGTATTTAAGGGCTAAACCATTTACTTGGCTTCCTCGAACGATCACATACGCTTGTATAAAAAATATTTGTATCCTGAAGGGAAGAAGAAAGATACAGGCGATACGAGAGAAGAGGTGAGATTATGGATTACGAGATATTTGGGGATAATCTTCAGATGGCGGTTCTGGAATTTGAACCGCAAGAGATTGTATATGCAGAAGCCGGTGCCAAGATCTATATGTCTGATAATGTTAGCATGGAGGCAAAGACACGGGGCGGCATTTTCAAGGGATTGAAAAGAAAACTCACTGGTGAAAGTTTCTTCCAGACCGAATTTTCTGCCTCCGGAGGTAAGGGGATCGTGGCTGTGGCTGGAAACTGTCCCGGAAAGATAATTCCGTTGGACATGAGAGGCGGGCGGCAGATCATCGCTTAAAAGGATGCTTTCCTCGCTGCTGAGGATTCGGTGGATATGGATATTGCATTCCAGTAGAAACTCGGCACCATTTTCTTTGGAGGAGAAGGATTCAATCTGCAGCGTATTTGGGGAGATGGGACGGCATTTATTCATGCCTGCGGTGATATAGTGGAAATGACCCTGGAACCGGGCCAATCAATACTGGTAGATACAGGCAATGCTGTGGCATGGGATTCTTCTGTGACCTATGCAATTGAAAAAGCGGGAAATGTAAAAACAATGTTCTTCGGGGGAGAGGGGATCTTTCTCACTCGGCTCACCGGTCCTGGATATGTAATTATCCAATCAATGACACTATCCAACCTCGCAGGAGCGCTTCTGCCTTTCATGCGAAGCAGTGGTACATCGGGAAGCGGCGGTTTGAGCAATCTTCTTAGTCAATAATGACTGAAAAAAGAATAGATCAATATTCATTCACAATATTCAGGTGAAGATAATGGCTCAATTGAGCACTCATCCCAATTCTAATGCACGTAATAGAAATTCTGCAGATCTACTTTTTGGGACACTTGGAGTGCTGCGGATTCTGGGAGGTCTCATTCTCCTCTCTATTTTCCTTCATTTTCTTACCGATTTCCTCCCCTATATCGTCTTTGCCTACGTGTTAGGTTCTTTGCTGATTCTAGCTGTTGGTCTAATAGGTGCAGTTTTCTATTTGATGAAAACCCCGTCTTCACCACGCTCGGGTAACTATTCTCTGGATATGGTAAAGGAAGTAAATCAGAAGGGGGAAGGGGGAAGCAACCCGAAACCGTAGAACTCAGGTTCTGCGATCCGTCGAATGATCTACAGGTCGATAGCAACAACAACGAGTTTCGATCAATCCTCAAAATCCTCTTCGGTAACCTCGAAATCGTATCGGTATTTTTTAACGTACAGAACGACTGCAATGGCAATAAAAATCATGATGGCCTTTAATAATATTGTGGATATGTCCATGATTGTCAAATAAATGTGGCGAAAATCTTAAATCTTATTAATGGTGTACGGAACTGATGAACCAATTGGTATTGGAGTCCTGCAAATGAAATCGTTCAGTGACGAAGAAGGAGAGTTAGCAGTTAGAATTGCCAGAAAGGTCGTAGAATCGGCAGCTAAAAAGAAAAATCCAGGTGAGATCGACATACCCCCAACGTTCAAGGAGTTTGGAGGAGTATTTACTACACTATCGAAATTTCCTTCGGGAAACTTACGTGGCTGTATTGGTTTTTCAGAACCAGTGATGCCAATTTTATCCGCGATTATCCGATCAGCACAATCCGCAGCATTGAAGGATACCCGGTTCAGACCGGTACATGTGGATGAACTCGATACGATCACCATCTCCGTGAGTCTGCTCACGAAACCAACCCGGGTGCTCTACGACGATCAGAAGGAACTTCCTAAACTCATTGAAGTAGGTAAACATGGTTTAATTTTAAAGCGGAATGGTGCGGGAGGTCTGTTACTGCCTCAGGTTCCCGTGGAGCAGGGATGGAATTCAGAGGTGTTCCTGAATCAGGTCTGCGTTAAGGCTGGACTTCCTCATAAAACCTGGAAAACAAAAAAAGTGGATATTTTCACCTTCACAGCCGAGGTTTTTGAAGAGACCGAACCTCACGGACCTATAGTTCGCAAACAGTAGGATGGTAGAATGTTTTTTATTATTTTTCATGTTATTTTTATCGTTATATGCGAAAACATTCAGCTAATAATTAAATGCAATCAGAATATTGTCCGGCCATGGCCTCCCTGGAGGAACAGATTCAAGAGCTGGAAGAAGAGATCAAAAAGACCGATTATAACAAGGCAACCCAGCAGCATATCGGACGCCTCAAAGCGAAGATCGCACGCCTCAAGGAACAGGCTGAGAAAAGGGCAGCGTCTGCTGGTGGTGGGGGGAAAGGATACTCTGTAAAGAAATCAGGAAACGGAACGGTTGCTTTCGTTGGCTTTCCCAGTGTAGGAAAATCAACCCTTCTCAACGCGCTTACTGGTGCTGAGTCCGAGGTGGGAAGTTACAAATTCACGACCCTCACGGTTATTCCCGGACTATTGGAGCACCGAGGTGCAAAGATCCAGCTTCTTGATATGCCGGGACTTATTAAAGGAGCGGCACGGGGCAAGGGGAGGGGAAAGGAAGTCCTATCCGCCGTTCGGAGTTCCGATCTCATCATTCTCATGGCAGATGTTTTCGAACTGAATATTGAAATTCTTGTCACTGAGCTCAGAATTGCCGGAATCCGGATCGATGAGCGGCCTGCCGACATATTCATGTCCAGGGGGGAGAGAGGGGGACTGGAGATTCACAGTACCGTGAAACAGACCCACATGGACGATGACCTTATCAAAGCCATACTCCATGAGTATGGCATCATCAATGCCAACCTGGTTCTCAGGCAGGACATCACCGACGACCAGCTCATCGATTACATTACCGGCAACAGGATCTACATTCCTTCCCTAACCGTAGTCAATAAGATAGATATCGCTGATCCTGAGTATCTCGACGATGTAATGGAGAAGATGGCACCCTACGAACCTTCTCTGATATCCGCGGATCAAATGATCGGTATCGAAGAGCTCAAGGAACGGATCTTCACGAAATTAGGATTCATAAGAATCTACCTAAAACCACGCGGTCAGGAGGCGGATATGGAGGAACCCCTCATTATTCTGGACGGATCAACCGTTGGTCAGGTATGCGATTCTCTGCATCGGGATTTTAGGCGGCATTTTCGATTTGCTAATGTGTGGGGAAAAAGTGCCCGCTTTCCAGGCCAGGTTGTCGGCATCAATCATATTCTCCTTGATGAAGATGTACTTACCATAATCACCAGGTGATCACACTCCTTTTGAAGCACTCGTTATCAAGTAGGTTACCCTCTTTTCAATCTCCCCCACTTCCCCTCACCCCCTCATCTAAAAGTATTATCGCAATATAGTTACATAATTTGACGGCAATTCCTAAGGCTTTTCTATCAACGATTTTTTAGCGGGATTTCGTTTCTTATCTTTCGTCTCTTTAGACAATTCATCCTTGTTGTCAGGAGTTTTCTTTCTCAACAGTTGATTTGTGATAAAAGCCATTATTATGCTTATTCCATTACTCATACATACCAGCTCGAATAATTGATTTTTTCTGTTGTGCAAACATTTCGTAAGAGTTCAGCCATGTGAAGTAAGTGCGATTTTCATTCCCTGAGTGATGAAGTCTTCACCTCTTTGTTGCAACGTGAATAGGACACTTGGGCACAATCCAGTTTTCTAGTGATTTGAGTATTTTAAAGAGTCTTGAACCTTCAA
>CAZTGJ010000147.1:0-4797 GCA_964613025.1 uncultured Thermoplasmata archaeon
AATTACACCTGGCTGATTGGAAATGACACCGTGTATGGAAAAGTAGTAAGTTATCCCTTCGAAAAGACTGGAGAATTCATCGTTACACTCACCGTCCGGGATGATGATGGTGCAACATCGGAAGATACCCTTACATTTATCGTAACTAAATATTCAGAGTCGGATGATGGGGAGAGCATGAATACAATGAGCTGGATCCTCCTAGTGATTATCCTCGTGTTCCTGGTTGTTATTGGATTCCTCCTTCATGCACGAAGGGATGAAGCACTTTACAGAGAGATGAAAGCTCTTGATACTGCTGATGAGGCCATTGTAGTGGAAGGGGAGATAGACACCGAATCATTCAAACCGAAAGCCTCTGTTCATGAATCACCAATTGAGATTGAGGGGGGGCAGAAGGGGGGGGAGGCAGGTGCTGCAGCGGAAGTAAATAATGTGGATGAGGCCATTATTGGGAATGCGGATGATGGTAATGTAGCGATTGTGGAAGAGGGCATCGTCGAGGCAGTGGATGATGCTGAGGAAGAGGTGGAAATAGTTGGCGATGAGGGAAACGGCGATGATCTATTCAAACCCCCTGCAGATAATCAGGAAGATACGACCACGTAGTTTTTCGGAAAAGGAGTATCCCCTGTCATTCCGTCTTCGCACTCAAACATTCCGCCGCAATCTTTTTAACACTTCTTGAACGCCCCCCTCACATGACATCACGATTTGCACCCCCTCAAGGTCAGGATAACCTCCAGAAGCGAATGGCCGGAGAAGAGGCAGCCAATTACGTGAAAGACGGGATGGTGGTGGGTCTTGGCACAGGCTCCACAGTGTATTACACGATCCGGAAGCTTGGAAAGACGATTGCTAATGAGGGCCTGGATGTCCTAGGGATCCCCACTTCACTCGATACTAAAAACTATGCACGTTCCCTCAACATTCCACTTACGACCCTCGATGAGCACCCCGACATCGACATCACCATCGACGGGGCGGATGAAGTTGACCATGACCTCAACCTGATCAAGGGATTAGGCGGGGCTCTGCTCATGGAGAAGATCGTGGCCTCGTCATCCGCGAAGATGATAGTTGTGGTTGACCCGGGAAAGATGGTGCATCATCTCGGAAGAGGCAAACTTCCGGTGGAGATCATGAGGTTCGGCAGTCGCTCAACGATCGAGAGGATCCGTAAGCTCGGATTGAATCCCACGCTCAGGGCAAACTATGATTCCACCCCGTTCATTACCGATAACAATGGCTACATCATCGACTGCCTGCCCGGAGAAATGGAGGATCCGGCTACCATGGATGTCATCATCAATGCCCTCCCCGGTGTCATTGAAAATGGTCTTTTCATTGATCTTGCCGGCATGGTGATCGTGGGAGACGATATGGGGCCACGTTCCATACACAGGGAGCACGCAGATTCTCAGTGATCCCCTGCACTCTTATCTATCGTAACTAATTTCCACATATTTTATTCAGTACAACGAGGAAACCTCAATGGACGTCAATTATATCCTTCTGCGAATTCTGGTGTTCACTTCCATCGCACTCCTCATTGTAGGCTGGCGGAAGCGTACCACAATCGGTCATACTGCTGCAATGGCTGGCTGGCTCCTCTTCGGTCTATTCTGGCTCCTTACGATCCCCCACTTCCTTGAGAAGGACGAACCGGTGAATGCAATCTACTGCTTCCTGGGTTTTCCGCTCTTTCTCTTTATCCTCTATCATGAGCATCTTTCCATCAGGTGGGGTGACGATCCGGATTCCCTTTCCTTCATGGCAGGGACTGTGGGGATGTCGGCAGGCATGTACTTTATGATCGATACCTTTCCCCAGGTTGCAGGATTCTTCGTCTGGCTTACCGCCATCGAAACGGCGGGATTTCTGAGCCTGTTCGGGTATGAGGCTCGTGCCGGTGGAATTTCATATGATGACATTGTCCGGGTTCCCATCTTTCACGGGGAACAGCGAGGGATTTCCATCATCCTTGCCTGTACTGCGATCCAGAGCATTGTTATCTTCATTGCTGCCATCTGGACCACCAGGGTGAAACAGGACCCGATGAAGATATTCTCATTCCGGGTTCCTACGGGTTTGGCCACTCTTTTCGGATATGAAAAAACCGAAAGGACGTACAAAGAAATGACCACCTTACTTTCTAGGAAGTGGGCGGCATTCCTCATCACGGTTCCCATTATCCTCCTCCTGAACATTGTCCGAACAGCAGCAGTGATCTATCTTGTATACGAGGGACATGTGGATTTCGAAATGGCTCACAACTGGCTTTCCCGCTGGGGGAGCATGTTCGTTCTCATTGTACTGGCCTACATCATGTTCGACCTGCTCCCGGAACTCCATGACAATATCGTTGGGATCCCCCTCCTCGTCAAGCGAAAAATACCCGAAAATAGGGACACATGATAATTCCACAACTACTGGAACAACTTCCCCCCTTTCCGTCACCACTTCTACCAATGCTTTTACTACAAAAAGTCACACTTTACAATCACTTGAGCTCAAGTCGCTGCTTTCCCCTGAGAAAGATAACCTGCAATCCCATTTTCTTTGCCCGTCCAATGAGCTCTTTGTCAGAGGTAACAAGTATCGCTTTCAGATCAATAGCGGCATCGAGCACCGCAGTATCCCCTCTTACCCCCCCAGTTTCCCCCCCCACCCCGGCAGACGAATCTCTTTGATATATTTCGAATCTTCCGGCATACCGAAGGGCTGCACCGGCGTTCTTGTTTCCTTTCTTCTGCAGGTTCCTGAGCTCCTCTAACACGATGTCTGGAACTACAATATCACAACTGCCCACCAGAGCAGTGATCTCATTCTCAATGTTCACTTTAAACTGAAATGGAAAAAACAGGGCGTTGGTATCAAGGACCACTTTCTTCATGAGGCCTTGACCTCATCGATTTCCTTGATGATGCCGTATCCAATGAGGCGCCACCGCCCGGTAAGTTTCCTGCTCACTGCAACCCTTTGACCCACATCAACACATACCGGGATCTTCAGTTTCACATCGATGTCCTTCGTCCTGGCACTGGACACAACACCCACAGTGGTTGCTGTTCCCGCATTGAGCATCAGCATTTCCCGGGTCCGAATGTCATCGACCTCAATATCCTTATCGGATCCCACTACACGCTTCAGGAGAAATACATCCAGGATCATCCTGTCCACTACCGGCGGTAATGTTCCAGGTTCCCCGATCACCTTTCCGGTGACACCATCTGATTTCATGTAATACGGATCGCTTTTAGACCCAATGGCAACAAGTCCACCGGGGACGATATGCTTGCGCTTCTTCCCACCGGCCATGAGGGCGGTCACTTCAACCAGTGCCGGTCCATCCTGATATTCCGGTGGCCGGAAATCCGGTCGTATCTCCAGTTTGTCTCCCTCGGAGATCCTGCCGACGATAAGAGAACCTCCGACAACTCCGCCGATGAGCTTTTCCGGATGAATACCGGGTTTGTTGATGTCAAAGGAACGGGAAATGTACATACGTGACGGTTCCTTCTCGCTTCGTTCCACGTGGGGCAGGTTGTCGATTATTGTGCCGATAAGCGTATCGATATTCACGTCATGGTGGGCTGAAACCGGAATGATCGGAGCATTCTCGGCTATGCTTCCCTTGAGGAATTCCTTGATCTGATCGTGATGTTCCATTGCCTTCTCGTAGCTGACAAGATCGATCTTGTTCTGGACAACGACGATGTTGGTGATCCCCGATATCTCCAGGGCCATGAGATGTTCTCGTGTCTGGGGTTGGGGGCAGGGTTCGTTGGCGGCAATGAGAAGCAGGGCCATATCCATGATGGCCGCTCCGGATATCATGGTTGCCATGAGGGTCTCGTGTCCCGGGGCGTCGACAAAGGAGGCGGTCTGGATGAGTTCTGTTTTTTCCCCACAGGTCGGGCAGACCTTTTTTGTTGTATAACAGGCAGGTGCCTCACATTTCTGGCACTTGAAAAAAGCAGCATCGGCATACCCGAGCCGGATCGTGATCCCACGTTTCACCTCTTCGGAGTGGGTATCGGCCCATACACCGCTCAGGGTCTGGGTCAGCGTAGTCTTTCCGTGGTCGACGTGACCCACCAGGCCTATGTTCACACGAGGCTGCTTTGAAACGATCATTCTTTTCCTTCCTCAGATTTCAGGATTTCCTCTACGGGCTTTGCCCCTCTCTGAGTGATCTTGAAGTTGAGCTGCACAATGTCCTGGGAGACTTTCCTCCCGGCCATCATTCTTCGACGCCGCTGGCCGCCGCGCTTTGCATGGAAACCAATGCTCTCCGTAACAAGGATCTTCTTTCTTGCGGCCCCGTAAACGTCTTTCCTCATAGGAAATCCGGCTTCGTCGGTTCCGCCGGTGATAGTGAGCTTGTATCCGGGAAGTCCGGCAAAGATCCCGTCAAGTGTGTCACCGATCTCCTTCCCGATGAAGGTACTTGCCTTGTTCTTCGTGAGGACAACAGAATAGCACTTTCCTGATTCCGGGTCAGCAATGGATGCTTTGAATTCTACCATTTACTCACTCCTCCTCTCCTGTTTTCTCGGGTTCTCCCTCGGTTTCACCCTCTGGCTCGGCATCGGGTTCTGCCTTGCGTTCAGGGGTACTTTCTTCGGAAACTGTCTCGGTGACGTCCTCGGAAACGGGTTCATTCACAGGAATACTTTCTTCGGGAATGGTCTCTGTGACTTCTTCGGCATCGGGCTCTTCTGTGGGAGCACTTTCTTCGGGAATGGTCTCTGTGACTTCTTCGGAAGCGGGTTCTTCTATGGGAGCACTTTC
>CAZTGJ010000147.1:4897-8097 GCA_964613025.1 uncultured Thermoplasmata archaeon
CGGGAATGGTCTCTGTGACTTCTTCGGAAGCGGGTTCTTCTATGGGAGCACTTTCTTCTGGGATCGTCTCTGTGACTTCTTCGGAAGCGGGTTCTTCTATGGGAGCACTTTCCTCGGGGATTTCTTCAGAGGCGGGTACTTCTGCGGGAACACTTTCCTCGGCACCTTCCTCAGAAACTGGGATATCTCCCTCTGGACTTTCCTCGGTGAGGTCACTTCCTGCTCCTTCCTCGGTCAGATCGCTTGGTTGTTCTTCTCCCTCTTCACCTTCTGGGATGGCATCGATCTCGGTCCCTTCTTCCGGTATGGCATCGATATCTTCAGGATCTTCCTCGATCGCCTTGTGGGTGGAGAGCTGTCCAAGAACCTGTGATCTCCTGATGTCGATCCTTTTGAGGCGATAAATGTGCTTACAGGCTCTGAAGATGTCACGGGAGACATCACCCTGGATCATGGCACCGATGAACTCGCCCATTCTCTGACCTTTTGCAAGACTCATGACGACATCACTCATCTGCTGACGAATGGCTGCCTTCTGGGAGCTCTGGATCCTGTGTTCGGCAATGGCCATAGGTTTGACCCTGATCCGGTATCCGTCCTTCGTTGTTACATCAAAGACACCATCCACCTTTGTCCTTCTCCTCCGGGTAAGCCGGCGGATATAATCAGAGGTGAATTCATGACCAATGAAGGTCGTGTAAGCGTCGAATCCTGCGACCCTGCTCACTCTGAACTTGAGTTTGATGTATGATTTCGAAAAGTCTCCGGTGAGTTCCTGCATGGTCACCTCGACAACCCTGCCCTGAATTTTGGAAGGGTCATCTGCGGGTGTGCTTGGGATCTCTTTGTTGTCAAACAGTTCCGGAGCGTGGATCGTATACCACTGCTTTGCTCGCCACTTATCTTTCAGCTTTTTCGTGGTGGCTCTTGATACTTTTTTTGCTGCCAAAGGGTAGCCTCCAATCTAGTAATCGTTACTTCTTAAGTAAGGGGCACTAATCCCCTGCATTTGTTATATATACAATTCGGTAGGCCGCAATCCATCCGCTCAGTACCTGACTTCCTGCAGACGAAATCCCCCCTTTTCTCATCGCCAGGTCACATCCACTTCGTCGGTCCTGAAATTCTGATCGATCTCTGTTTCTCCGATGCTCATTCTGACCCCTGATCCATGTTTGATCCTTCCGGTCCAGGCTATCATTGTTCCGTTGTCCACACACAGATTTTTCGGAGGGACGAACACCTGGGCATCTCTCTCCTGTGCCATGATGGTGACCATTTCCTGCAAACGGCTGTTACACGCCACGCCCCCCCCCAGTAGTATCTCGTCGTTCCCGATGTGGGCGAGAGCCCGTTCTGTTACTTCTGTGAGCATTCCGAAAGCTGTTTCCTGAATTGAATATGCTATGTCTTGTATACTCACCCCTTTTCCATGGAGATTGAGCGCAGAGGTCAGAAGCCCGGAGAATGCAACATCCATACCTTTGATCGAATAGGGGAGTTCTACAAATGATCCGCCCTTTGCCTCCACCTCAAGAACCGGTCCTGCAGGGAAGGGAAGACCTACCTCCCTTCCGAACTTATCCAGCATATTTCCTATGCCGATATCCAGAGTTTCCCCAAACACCCGGTACCTGCTCCTTGAATATCCGATGACCTGGGTATTTCCACCTGAAGCATAGAGGAGAATGGGATCAGTTGCTTCGGTAACAAGACGTCCGATCTCGATGTGGGCAACACAATGGTTCACACCAATGATCGGAATATCACAGGAAAGTGCAAGAGCACGAGCCGCTGTTGCCGCTGTCCTGAGGCAGGGACCTAGGCCTGGACCCTGGGAGAATGCTACAAGTCCAAGATCTTTGTACTTCAGCCCTGCATTCTGCATTGCGTCATCGATGAGCCCGGGCAGAAGATGAGCATGATGGTTGGCGGCCTCCCGGGGATGGATGCCTCCTTCAGGCGGACGGAACATGTCCGAGGCTGAACCAAGAATGGTCCCGTCAGCATCAACGATACCGATCGAGGCAGTATGGGCGGTTCCTTCAATACCCAGGGTTATCATAGCCCTCTTCCTCCCTGCACCAATTCTTCCTCTTTATCCCCTTCCTTTTCCTCTCTTTCCTCACTACCTTGCTCCCCTCCCTCTTCCTCCCCGCCAAGATCAAGAGCGTCATTGAGACTACCACTTCTGAACCCTTCCAGATTGAGATAGACCCTGGTAAACCCGATCCCTTTCAGCCTCCCTAAGATCTGTGTTCTCATGGCATCATTGATCAATTCGTGTTCGCTATCTGCGATCTCAACGATAGCTGTCGGCCCGGTTCCCAAATCGTAATGGCGGACCCTGAGCTCCCTGAACCCAAGCTCTCGCAAGAATCCTTCCCCTTGCTCCACCCGCCCCAGCTTTTCATTGGTGATCTCATCTCCATACGGGAATCGGGACGAAAGGCAGGGCGAAGATGGACGATTGTAGAGCTCCTCTGGATAGGCAAGATATTTCAAGAGGTCCCGAACATCCTGTTTTCCGATCCCTGACAATACCAATGGGTGGAGGATCCCATGTTCATCGGCGGCTCTGATGCCGGGACGGTAATCATTGAGGTCGTCGGCATTTGCTCCATCCATGAGGGTCTTTCCCTCCCCTCCCACGGCAAGCAGTACATGGGAAAGCTTGACCCTGCAGTGATAGCACCGTTCTGCGGGATTGACTGTGAACATTTCATACTCCATGACCTCGGTCTCCAGTTCACGAAGGACCACTCCCAGCTTTCTGCAATACTCTCTTGCCCTATTCAATTCATCCTTTGGAAGAGTGGGGGATACCCCGATCACCGCTTCCACGTTCTCACTTCCCAGCGCATCCACTGCTGCATGGAGGAGAAGGAGGCTGTCCACTCCCCCGGAGAAGGCAACGATGGCCTGCCCGTACCCTCTGAGCTGGTCGAGGAGATGAGTGTATTTCGTAAGGATGGTGGTTTCCATTATTATGGGGGAATTGATAGAACTTATCAGTTTTTTGATTATTGGATACGATGCGACAGGAACGCAGATGACACGGATTTTGCAGATGAACCCGGATCAAATAGGGATAGGATTTAATGTGTTATTAGGATTCTCTCGCGTATTTGCGGAGGACGCGCAGTTTTTTTCATAGTACATAAAGTATGAAATAATTCGGAAAAGGGAGGGGTAGCCAT
>CAZTGJ010000148.1:0-7999 GCA_964613025.1 uncultured Thermoplasmata archaeon
TTTTTTTTGGGTATTTCCATAAAACACTGATATTCGGCGGTAGAAAATGATGCATAAACGAGTAATTCCGGTTCAGAATCTATGTTCGAACTGTGGGGGGGATATTCTTTTATTCGTGAAACATGGTTTCTGGTACTGTAAAAATTGCAAATTATTTTTTAGGGTTGCATCATGAAAGAAGGAGGATATTATGATTGGATTCAATGAAATATGCCTAATAACCGGAGCCTCTTCCGGTATTGGTAAATACATTGCTCATGAAATGGTAAACAGGGGTTGGAGAGTAATTGCCATAGCACACCGCAGGAATGAACTTGACAAACTTACCAAAGTCCTGGGTGAAGAAAATATCTGCGAATATCTGCCCTGATCCGCATTTTCCATGGTCCATCGTCATATCCGACCGCCAACCTCCTCCACCTACTCTATCCTTCTTCCACCTCATCCCTCAGTTTGTTTCCATATCGATGCTTTGTCCATCCCTCGTTAAATCAATGAAACCATGGAACTTCAGCCGTTTGAGATACTCCACCAGCCTGTCCCTGAGACCATCCTCATCCCTGTGCTTGAGTTCCAGAAGGACCAGGATCTGGCGCACATTCCTCTCTCCGTCGACATATCCGAATATCTCGGAACCCATCCTGTCCAGGCGAACGATCAGGTGATCGGTCGCTCCCAGCCGGACGAAGAACTTATTCCAGAAACGGCTCTCGAACCGGAGCTGCTTGAAGCCCACCTGCCATTCCTGCTGGATGTGCTCCTGAGCCCTCACGGGGACAAGGTCCATGAAGTTGAGGGGGTCTATCTTCTTCCCCTCCTTTCCCTCTTCAGTTCCCTTCCCCTCCTCAACCCCCTTCATCTCTTCAGTCCCCTCCCCTACCTCAATCCCCTTCATATCATACCTCTCCTGAACGTCGTTCTCATCACCTGTAGTGTTGGACATATGGAATAGAAAAATCCACGCTTACATGATGTCTTTCTATACCTCTTCCTCGTAATCCTCGTCATCGTACCCTGTTTCCGAAGGTGAGATGAAATCGTAGATTGAGATTAAAATCGTGGCCTTCAGTGTGGAAAGGACCTCTCCTACTGACATGTCCTCGATGAAATCCCTGAGAGCAATGTATGCCAGCAGGAGTGCGATGTAAAGGAATAACAGAAGACCCGTCCATTCTACCGGGAACTCGTGAACCTGGAGGTTGAAATCTCTCCAGACAATAATAGCGATGCCGATACCTGCCAATGCTTCACCGGCTATGAGACCTGAGGAGAACAATACCCCTCGACTCTCTGCCTCCTTCTTTTCCAGACCAATTGCATTTTCCTTTTCTTCATCGTCAAGTTGAGTATACTCGGTCATGATCCGGTGATCGATGAATCCCTCGCTGATATGCCTCAGGATACCGCCAACAAGGATTGGAATTGCCATGATGATGGGAAGATACAATCCGATGGCAACGGCCATGATCGGGATTTTTTTCTGGGTGACCTCAGAGTAAGCTATGATCGCTCCGGCGATCGCCATGCCAAGACCGACCATTTCCCAGTTCATGGTTCCTTCGAAAATCCCTTCAACGATGGCGGCCATGACAAATGCCTGGGGAGCTCTCAGGTCAACGCCAAGTTCGTATGTGTCGACCAGAACATAAAGAACGAAGGGGATGACCATGGCCGCAACGGCCACACCGACGAATTCTCCAAGCTGGAGTATCCTCGGTGTACTCCCGACGAGCTGACCGGTCTTGAGGTCCTGCATTACATCCCCGGCGATGGCCGCTGCCACACACACAACCGCAGCCACTCCGATGGCAGTCGTCTGACCGTTATCTCCCTTCATTCCGATAATGAGCAGGAATATCGAAACGAAGAGCAGAGTGGCTATGGTGATCCCTGAGATAGGATTGCTGGAGCTGCCGATAAGACCGGCAATATAACCGGCTATAGCTGCAAACAGGAATGCTGCAATCAACATGATAACAGCCGCAACTCCGGAAACTCCGATGTTTTCCGAGAAATGATAATAGATCAGGAAAATTGGGATCAAAAAGAAAATGGCACCCAACATGGCCTTCTTCTGGGACAGATCACGTTCAGTCCGGATAATGGATTCCGGATCTTCTTCTTGCCCGGAAAATGGATTTGCATTATGCAATCCTGTGAAGATGGCTTCCCGCATCTTGAAGAGAGTGAAGGCGGCACCCACAACCATGGCACCAACACCGACATACCTAAGATACGCATCCCATAAGGCCATGAATCCAAGGACACCTGTCACAGGTGCTCCTTTATACACCCAGCCATCTCCATAAATGCCCTGTTCCCCAAGGAATCCAACGATTGGCAGGATAAAGACCCATCCAATGATTCCTCCGACGACCATAAGAGCAGCTATCCGCAACCCAATGATATACCCTACACCTATCAGAGCGGCTGAAAGCTCACCTCCCCCATAGAATCTTAGTTTTCCGGAGCCTGCTACTTTCTCATAGGATGGAGTCCAAAGATGTAAACCGGCTGAGGATCTGGTGAGTTGCCAGAGCATGGAAAGACCAAGGGCGGAGAATACCAGGTTTGCCCCTTTCCCCCCTTCCTCACCGGCAATGAGCACCTCGGTGCAGGCAACACCCTCGGGGAAGGGAAGATCGAGCTCGTTGATAAGGATCCTTCTGAGAGGAATGGTGAAGGTAACCCCCAGAAGGCCACCAATGAAAGCGATACCCATGGTGGGAAGGATCTGGATATTTTCCCATGATCCAATTAAGATAAGCGCGGGGATGGTGAATATGACACCTGCGGCCAGGGATTCTCCGGCAGAAGCCATGGTCTTCGAGAGGTTCACCTCCAGGATGGTTGCATCCTCCGTTACCCCTGCTTTCGACAGAGCTTTGAATGCTGCAAGCGCCATCACAGCAGCAGGTATGGCGGCGGAGACCGTCATCCCGACATAAAGGCCGAGATACGCATTGGCAGCCGCCATGATTGCAGAAAGGAGTATACCAAGAATGACGGCTTTATACGTCCATTCCGGGATTACCTGATCGTGAGGAATATAAGGAACAAAATCTTCATCGGTCATTCGATAACCTCAACGAACAACGCAGAACCAATTTGAGGTCCACGATTCGTATTTTCGGCACTGTCATTTTATCATGTATATATGCTTTTCATACTTGGTTCAAGGGGTATCGGTGAAAGCGATTCATATGATCGAACTTAAGGTTCAGGGTATTCTTTTCCCGGACAAAATGAAATTATTGGGGGGAGGGGGGGATTGGGGAGAGAAGGAGGCAACTGGTGATATTCGGTCAGGAAAATGCAACGAAAAGGGTGACCATAAACTAGACATGTGAAAATCGGAGAGATATCAAGAACCAAACAGTCATGGCACCATTCACCATAATGGTTAAATAATATCTTTGCCTGCTGAGTAACACGAATCTATAAAAAAGTAACACTGAGGTTTTCTATGCATATCCCCGACGGAATCATGGCACCAGCAGTACTTGCACTGGGTTGGCTCATATCCCTCCCGGTCCTTATGATCGTGAATCGGAAGATGAAGGAGGTGATGAATGAGGAGAACATCCCGCTCATGGCGGTTATCGCAGCAGGGATCTTCGTGGGTCAGATGATAAATTTCCCAATCGGAGCCGGAACCTCCGGTCATCTCATGGGTGCTGTCCTTGCTGCGGTCATCCTTGGTCCCATAGCTGCAGTTGTGGTCATAACAACGATCCTTATTATCCAGTGCCTACTCTTTGGTGATGGCGGGGTGGTGGCTTTGGGATTGAACATTCTCAACATGGCTGTCATTGGAGTCCTTGTGGGTTGGCTGGTCTATTCTCGAATACCATTGGGAAAGGAATCCTCGAGGATTCTTGCAGCTTCCTGGGCATCCGTAATGGTGGCTTCCTTTGCCTGTGCACTTGAGCTCTCCTTGAGCTATTCACTGAGCGGAGGGGAATTTGGGGTCCATGGGTCAATTTCCATCCCGCTCATGCTGGGATATCATGCTCTCATCGGCTTCGGCGAGGGGATCATTACCACCGGGGTTATCTCATACCTTTCCGTGGTGTCACCAGAGATGCTCAGGATTTCGAATCTCCGGTTAGGAGGAATGAAGGGGGTGACAAACTGACCCGCAGTTTATCACGCTTGGTCTGCGGTCATTCTCCGTTGCGCATCCTCACTTCCAGTGACGCCAGGTGGTATCTCAAGGCTGTAATGGGGATCAGTATCGTTCTCGTCGGCGGCCTCGTGTTCTTTTTCATTTTCTCCACGGATCTTGGGGACGGACTGGAACGGACCATGGAGGAGGGAGAAAACGATGGTTCATCCGAATATGAAGCACCATTGAGCTATGGTGATTCGTTCTCACAGGCTTTCATTTCCGGACTTGTTGGATTCCTGTTCGTACTTTGCATCGTACACTGGTATGGGAGGATCAGGGAGCCAGGCAATGAGAATCCACAGCCTTGACAGATATGCACAGGATTCCCGGTTCTGTACCATAGATCCCCGAGCAAAGTTCCTCGGTATCGTGCTTCTTCTCTGCGTGATCTCATTTCTTCAGGAGACGCGATTACTTGCATTTTCCCTCCTGATACCGATGACCCTGCTGGCCCTGTCCCGCATCCCCCCCCCCCACCTGTTCAATCAGTTTTTCATGGTACTGCCCTTCATTCTCTTCGGTGCTGTCTCACTCTATCTGACCTCGGGGTCGTACCAGGCAGTCAACTTAGCTCTCAGGACAACAACAGCAACGCTCCTCCTCATATTCCTTGGATCGACCACCCCTTTCTTCACCCTTCTCAAGGGATTGCAGGCCCTTCGTATCCCATCGACTTACCTGATCCTGATCCTCATGATCTACCGATATCTGTTCATTCTTTCAGATGAACTGTCCCGCATGGAGGTTGCCCGTTCCGCCCGGGGTTTCCAGATGAAAGGAACGATATTCAGTCCAATGGTGAGAACGGGGATCATCGGAACTGCCGGAATGGTCCTGGTACGGGCCTACGATCGGGGGAAGCGATCCTATCGAGGGTACCTTTCCAGAGGGTTTCAGGGAAAGATTCATACTCTTGATACGTTGGAGTTCCAGACACGGGATGCTGTTTATTCCGGTTTATTTATCTCCCTGTCAGCGTCACTTGGTATCCTGGAGTGGGGGGCAGTCCTGTGATCACTGAGCATCATATGATGGTGAAGGATCTGGATTTCCAATACGACAAAGATAACCATGCCCTGCAGGGAATCTCATTCCAGGTTCGGAAGGGGGAACGGATTGCGATACTTGGACCAAATGGCGCAGGAAAATCCACTCTGCTTCACATTCTTGCGGGACTCAGGATCCCAACGAGGGGGAGGGTGGAGGTGGGGGGAGTGGATGTGGGGGGGAGGAGGAAAGCAGGATATGTTCCCGGAGTGGGAATACTCTTCCAGGACCCGGACGATCAGCTCATCATGCCCACAGTGGAAGAGGATGTGGCATTCGGACCCCTTAATTTGGGCCTGGAGAGGGAGACCGTGAATGACCGTGTAGCGGAGGCTCTCAGGATAACCGGGATGGAGGAATTTCGTAATCGGATTCCCTTTCATCTTTCCTTCGGCGAAAAGAAACGGGTTGCCATGGCCGGGGTCCTGGCAATGAAACCCGAGATCCTGTTACTGGACGAACCCACCGCCAACCTCGATCCGGCAGGGAGAAGAAAACTTATAGATTTCCTGAAAACACTGAAATGTACCATCATACTGGCGACCCATGACATCACGTCGGCGATTGAACTGACTGATCGCGCCCTCATCATAAAAGGATCGCTTCTCGCACAGGGAAATTTTCACGAACTCTTTCGATCCCCGGGGATCCTGAAGAGCGCAGGGCTGGAACTTCCCGACATCCCCCTCCTATTCACGTCACTCGCAGAACTCGGTCTGTGGAAGGGCACTATTCCGCTAAGAAGGAGTGAAGCCCTCGAAGTATTTAAAAACAATGAAACCCGGAAAGAAATCCAGAATATCAAGAAAGATGAATGACCGTCATGTGCCATTCCTGAGTGAGGCGGGACACTGGAAATTCTTCTTCACAGGCTCATACTGCTTTTGTGAGCACCAGTTTCCCGTACACAACTCCCTTCAGCGCTTTCATTGAATCCGAAAGTTCCCGGATATTCTTTGCCAATCCCCGCGTTATGATCACCTCAACACAGAAGTGGTTATCCAGGTGTATGTGTGTGGTGGCAGTTACCTGCGCATTTGAGTGGTGCTGCATCTCCATGAGCTGTTCAACCAGACCAGTGACATCATGATTATAGAGTATGGTGAAGGTTCCCACCACCTCCTCCATGGGATTGCCGCATTCGGCGCCTACCAGTTTCTCCCTCATGAGATCCCTGAACGCCTCCGAGCGGCTGGCGTATCCCTCGTTTTCGATAACCTCATCAAATTTACTGAGCAGGTCCGCATCAATCGAAACACCGAATCTGGTTATCTTTTTCATCACTATTCCTCATGTTAACAAGGTCTGTTCTGTCATAGGATGTGGTTGTAAGGACAACATAGTAAGGTGGGCATAGGAAAGACAACGACATCAGAAGATCATTGAGTTCGGCTGAACCGTGCCCCTGATCCTGGTTCCCGGTCCAACGAATGCATTTTCCCCGATCACGGTTCCCACATCGATGACGCTGTTGATCCCGGTCTTCACCCCGTGTCCCATGATGACCCCGAGTTTCCTCCTGCCGGTATCGATCTTTCTCCCCTTGAGAAATACCTCCACGTTTTTGTTGTTCAGGCGGAGGTTTGCCACCTTTGTTCCCGCACCGAGATTGCAGTTCTCACCGATGATGCTGTCCCCAACGTAATTGTGATGGGGAACATTGGAATTGTCCATGATAATGGAATTCTTGATCTCCACATTGCTCCCGATATGGCATCCCTTCCCGATGACGGCATTCTGCCGAATATAGCAGTTCGGGCCGATCTTGGCTCCCTGGCAGATCACAACGGGTCCCTCGATGTACACACCGTTCTTGATGATGGTCCCCTTGCCAACATGGACATACCCTTTCAATGTGGCATAGGGTTCCACCTCTCCCTCGATCACCGGTTCCCTGTCCTTCATCATTCCCATGAGAAGCTCGTTTGCAGTGAGCATGTCCCAGGGCATACCGATGTCCACCCATTTCCCCTTGAGCTCACAGCCGTACACATCCTGGTCCTTCATGAGCAGACGGAGAGAATCAGTGATCTCATACTCACCCCTCCTGGAAATCTTCGTCTTTTTAATTGCATCGAAGATCTCGGGGGTGAACACATAGATCCCGGCATTTGCCATATCTGACAGAGGATCTTTGGGTTTCTCGATGATGCTCCTGACGATATTCCCTTCCAGGGTCACGATCCCGAAATCCTCGGGATGGTCCACCTTTGTCAGAGAAACGATATTTCCCTGATGGTCTGAGTGGAAATCGAGCAATGTTCCAAGCATTTCCGAGGTGAGAACAACATCCCCGTTGAGGGTAAGGAAATCCTCGGTGAACTTGCCCCTGGCCATCCCGATGGCATGGGCCGTTCCCAGACGTTCTTCCTGCCTGAGATAATCGATCTTCACTCCAAAGGCGCTTCCGTCCCCAAAATGCCGTATCACCCGGTTCTGAAGCCATCCAAGAAGGATCGTGATCTCTTTGATCCCGGCATTCTTCAACACCTCAATGGTGTGTTCCATGAAAGGCTTCCCGGCCACGGGAAGGAGTGGTTTGGGCATGAGAGTGGTGAGCGGACGCATCCTGGTCCCTTCACCGGCTGAGAGAATATACGCTCGCATAGAACACCCAAGGCCACCCCCGTATATAATAATTTAGGTTTTTCCAGTGACATTGTTTCCACCGAAAAATGCCCTTGTTCGACATGATAACTGGGTCGAAATTTTAATTGTGTACCTTCAATTTTCGGCACTGTCCTTGTTTACACCGCATAATTTAAATATCATTTGAACGAT
>CAZTGJ010000149.1:0-7991 GCA_964613025.1 uncultured Thermoplasmata archaeon
CGGGTTGTTAGGTGATCCTATCTCAGGACAACCAGTCATTCGGAGATACTGTCTTTATCTGGAGGAATGCTACAGAAAGAACGCGTAACTGAAAAGAAGGAGAGTGTCAGGGAGTGCAGCTTGTTGATTCATTCTGGACCAATTTACGGAGAGTATAGAAAAATCGCGGATAAAGATCCCTGACACAAATTATATTGCATGTGATTCGATATATGTCTTTCCCTCAAACCTCACTCACCCGCTCCATCGTGAGTTCACCACACCGACGGAGGGCGTTCTCACTTTTCTGGTTTTCTGGTGGTGACACGGATGAGAACGCAACGGGAACTCGTGAGCTACTGCTACTATTACATTACGTCTTCTTTGTGGGGGGGGGAGGCGGGGTAATATTAAATGACCGAACGGGATGATTATTGAAGAGGGGAAGGGGTGCTCTGCGTAAATGATCACTCACAGGGCAGAACTACAAAGAAGGCACTTCCGGTCCCCTCTTCTGATTCCACCCAGATCCGTCCATCGTGGCGATCCAGTATCTTCCTCACGGCCGTAAGTCCGAGCCCATCCCCCTCGACATCATTCTCATTTAGACGCTGAAAGATCTCGAAGATCCTGTCCTGATGGTCCGGTGCCATTCCCATGCCGTTATCCTGAATTGAGTATATGGCATGGTTTCCTTCCTTCCATCCCGTGATGGAGATCTCCCCTGGTCTTTCCGGACTGAGATACTTGATGGCATTGTCCAGAATGTTCGAGAATACCTGATTGATCTGATCGGTATCCCCATGGCAGTTCGGAAGATCATCGATGGTTAAGGAGGTGCCACTCTCTTTAATTCTATACTCGAAGGTCTCGCGTATCCCCTTCATGAACGTGTTCATGTTCAGCTCTTCAATGTTCAGATGGGCCGCTCCCAGTCTGGATATGTGGAGCAGACCATTGATGAGGGATTCCATCTTGACGATGCTCTTATCGATGTAATGCATTGATTCCCCGATATCCTCCGTGAAGAGCTTTCTCGTGGACTCCCGGACGTCGGCCGGGATATCATCACGTTTGAGGATCTCCCCGATTTCCGCAATACTGCTGTTGAGCTCCTTACTGAATCCCTGGACATTCACCAGGGGGGTCCGCAGGTCGTGGGATGCGATGTATATCACACTCTGGAGCTCCCTCCGTTTCTCTTCGAGCACTTCCAGGAGGTGCTGTTTTTCAGCCTCCACCAGCTTTCTCTGGGTGATGTTGAGGTTGATGCCGATGTAACCCGTGACCACATCCTCGTTGCTGTACAGGGGGGTTGCCAATCCGTATACCCAGATGGCATCACCATTTTTATTCACGAACCTATATTCTCTTCCCCAGCTTCCTTTGGAGCGTACCAAATCTTCCCAGGCCTCTTCGATCATGGACATGTCGTCGGGATGTATTCCATTCTTCCAGCCGTCCCCCATTGCCTCCTCATAGGACATCCCGGTTATCTGACACCATCTCCTGTTCGCATAGGTATACTTCCCATGGGCATCAGTGGAGTATATCCCAACCGGAGAGAGGGAGGTAAGTGTTCTGAATGTCTCCTCGCTCAAACGCAGCGCTTCTTCGGCTTCCTTTCGTTTGATGGCCATTGCCGCCTGATTGACGAATGTTTCAATGATCTCAGGTTTCTCTATCGTTTCTCCTTTTCTGAGGATAATGCCACAGGCACCGAAGATCACGCCCTGGTCCACCATACCAATGACGTATGTATTTCCGAATCCCAACATTTTCTTTATAGACCTAGCAATATTTTTCCCGACCCCTCCTTGAATTTGTTCATGTATATCCTCTTGGACCCTGGTCAATGTACCGGTCATCATAAGCGTTTTAATAGTGTCCGATGTGGAAACTTCCATTCCTATGGGATCCTTTCCAAGGAGCTTGATCACCTTTTTCATATTCTTTCCGAGCCCTGTCACCGACATGACCCTGAAAGTGTCCGAATCCCGGTCGTATGAAGTGCTGGCAATTAACGAATTTTTCTGGATTGAACTCACAGTCTCAGTGATGTAGTCGTATACGTTTTTCTCGGGGGGAAGGGAAAGGAATCCCATGGATGCCTGCGACAGGAAATCACGATCCTTGAGATATTGGTGTTCCATTTCAGTCATTCTATTTCGCTCTGTGATGTCTCTTGCGATGCCGAGAACCACAGTTCTATTATGGATTTCCACCGGACAGGTCAGAATCTCAGCTACCATTGTTGATCCGTCTCCCCTGTGAAGGGTGAACTCGTCAGGGCCGGTGGGTTTGCCGGTGGCATTCAGTGCCAGAAGCTTTGTAGCCTTCGAAATGTCCCTCAGGCCAAGTATTTTCAGCTTGAGGAAATTCTTCCCGACAAGCTCCTCCTTCCTGTATCCAATGAGTTCTTCCGCAGCCTTGTTCCCGTCGATGAAATTCCCCTTCAGATCACAGATATAGTATGCATCGGGTGTATACTCGAACATAATCTTCAATTGTTCCTCGCTTTCACGCAGAGCATTCTTTGCCTGGACTTGCTCCGTAACATCCTCCACGTTTGCCTGTACTCCAATTACCGAATTATTCTCATCTTTTACGGGATTCAGGGTATATCGAACAATAGATCGCTTTCCCCATTTGGATACGTATGGATGCTCCCACAACGAGGATTTCCCGGACTGAATACACTTGCGGAATGCATCGGAAACCCCTGCTTTGATAAGTGGTTCAAACGTAAACATGTTGATCTTACGTGTTTCCTCCTCAGAAGGGGACCCAAGTATCTCCAGAAGTTTTTGATTCACATCCTCGATCCCCCCCGTGGTATTGACATAGAGGATCCCTGTCGGGGCATTATTGAACAGACTTCTGAATCGCTTTTCACTTTCCCGGAGATTCCCCTCCATCTTATGTTTGTAGAGAGCCATTTCGATGGTAGTTCTCAGCAGTTTTTTGTCAATCGGTTTATAGATATACCCAAATGGTCCGGTATCCTTTGCCCTTTCAATAGTGGTATTGTCCCCTAATGCTGTGAGATATATCACCGGGATTCCAAAACGCGACCGTATTAGGGCTGCGGCATCCTCTCCGTCCATGGTCCCTATGAGCTTGATATCCATGAGGACCAGATCGGGTTCCCCCTTTTCCGCCAGTTTGAGAGCATCCTCTCCGTTGGATGTGATCCCTATGACCGCGTACTTGTATTCTACCAACATCCTTTCAAGACTTCGGGCAAAGATTGACTCGTCCTCGACGATCAGGATCTTCTCATTGGTCATTTGTGATCACCGCCTCTTCGGAACGAGGTCTGAATACTATCCTGAATACTGTTCCCTGCTCCTTGGAAATCTCCACCGTCCCATTAAGCTGGTGGATAAGCATGGAAATAAGCTGCATTCCCAGGGTATCCGTTGTCTCAGGATCTATCTCTTTGGGGAGACCAATACCATTGTCCTTCACCACGAGATGAAGCTCATTCTCCCTTCCCTTCCGCATTTCCACGGTAATCTTACCCACCGGGAATTTCCCCTCGTCCAATCCCAGTGTCTGCTCATCGATCCACTCCTTGGAGAATGCATGTTTCAGTGAATTGGAAACGATCTCGTTGATAATCAAACCACAGGGTATGGCAGTATCAAGATGAATTGAGAAATCATCGGTTTCCACGCCGGTCTCAAGGTCCACATTATATAAATAGTAACTATCCTGGATTTGTTCTAACAGGCTCGTAATGTAATCACCCATATTGATTTTGGCTAGATCCTCTGATTGGTAGAGTTTTTCGTGTATCAAGGCCATTGATTTGATCCGGTCCTGGCTTTCTTTGTACAGAAGAGTGAGGTCCTCGTTCTCAACGGTGTCGGACTGGAGATCAAGGAGACTGGTTATTATCTGTAGGTTGTTCTTTACCCTATGGTGGTTCTCCTTGAGCAGAACAGTCTTTTCTTTAAGGGAATCCTCGATCCGCTTTTCGGCTATCTTCTTGTCGGTATTATCTCGGACAAATGAGACCAGCCGATCTTCTCCTGCGATCTTGGCGCAGACCATCTTCACTTCTGTGTGATGGAATTCTCCTTGCCGGTCAATAAATCCCCACTCGAAACTCTGGGGGATACCTTTGACTGCTTTCTGCATATGCTCCATGGCTTTCTCCATGGAATATTCTTCCGACTTCGGTGAAAATTCCTCCAATCCCAATTTTCTGAATTCCTCAAAGGGATACCCTGTGGCCCGTTCTGTCTCGGCATTCGCATAGAGGAATTCCCCGGTTGTGATGTCCTGGATGGATATCATTTCCGGTGAAGCATCAAACATCTCACGGAATGCTGATTCTGATAGGCTAAAAGCATCTTCAGCTTTCTTTTCACTCATTATCCTGCCTCGGGATTGGGACTCAATCGATTCGATCTCAGATAACAAAATTCACAAAATATGGGGTCTGATTGGCGGTTGAGTATCTGAGAACAAGAAAACGAGCTAAATACGGTTAAAAAAACTTTCTGTTGTGAAACTGTCCCTGTATCGTTCTGATACGGTCCGAAAATAAACAATAATACGAATGTGGAGGAGGTGGGGGCAGCAGGAAGCGGGGAGGGGAAAAAAGCATGCACCCGTCCAGTAGGGATTCATCGGTAAGCGATATGCTTCCCCGGCGGCAATGAAAGCTTTCCCCAGTGCGGAATGGATATGTTTCATCTTTCCGTGATAATTGACGATATCCCCACAGGTGGTATGTGTACGTATGCTGCCTCGGGAGTAACGCCTATCCTCGCGACTTGCGGCCTTCCCGGGAAATAATGATGTGCTCCACCGGGATGCTCCGTCCCGAATTCTGGACGGCACGTTTCACTGCATTGCCAAGACCAAAGCAGCAGGGGACCTCCATATGTCCGATGGTGATCGATCGTATCCCGGAATGTTTCGCAAGTCTGTCGAGCTTTTCCGTGAAGAAGTCCGGATCGTCGAACTTCGGGCAAAGGATCACTACCACTTTATCCTTGAGGAGAGTATCATGAAGGTCATAGGAGGCAACACCGGCACAGTCCGCAAGGACGAGAAGGTCAGCATCCTGGAGGAACGGTGCATTTTCATTGACCAGACGAAGTTTTATGGGCCAGTGAGTAAGCGTGGATTCACCGGCCCCTGCTGATAGAGAATCGGAAGAAGGGGGAGGGGAGTGACCACCATCGTTTGAACCGGGGGGGGGAGGGATTGAATGAAGTCCTGATGATGCTCCCTCTTTCTTTTTCAATACCATATTCTGGGATCCGGGACACCCACACGGGGTGTGATCACCGTGATGATGGTGAACGAACACTTCATCGGTTTCCTCGAAGCAGGCATCCTGATCCCCTCCTTTGTCCTTCAGGAGTTGCTGATCCTTTCCCTTGTCCTTCAGGAGTTGCTGATCCTTTCCCTTATCCTTCAGGAGTTCCTGTTCCGCCTCCCTCTTCTTCAAGAGGTCCTCCACGGCTTCCTCGTTGAAATCATCCGTGTCCCGCTGGGTGACGGTGAGGGCACCCTGGGGGCAGTGACCGAGGCACATGCCGATGCCGTCGCACAATTCGTCGGAGATGAGTCGAGCCTTTCCGTTGACAATCTGGAGTGCGCCCTCCACACAGTTGGGAATGCATTCTCCGCATCCATTGCATTTCTCGTCGTCGATTTCGATTATGTCTCTCATTACCATGGTAATCACACCTGTTCTTCGTTTTTTGAGTTATTCATTAGTGATCGTTTATTAACTGTACTTTATTGTTTGCTTTCGATCATTCTCCCCTCATCATTGCCTCGAGATCCTCATCCACTGTTGTTGTCAGGCGGATCCTGAATTTCTTTTCGAGCAGAGTCATCATATCAGGGGATATGAATCCGGGAAGAGTGGGGGTCAATCGGATGCCCTCAACTCCGAGATAGAGAAGACCAAGGAGCACGGCAACCGCCTTCTGACCGTACCATGCAAAGGTGAATGATATGGGGAGGTCCCTGATAGAATCCACGCCCATGACCTTCGCAAGTCTCATGGCCATGAGGACAAGGGAGTAGGTATCACCGCACTGACCGGCATCCATTACCCTGGGTAATCCCTCGATCTCTCCGAGATCGAGATCATTGAATCGGTATTTTGCACATCCTGCCGTGAGGATGACTGTGTCCTTGGGAAGCTTGCCGGCGAGCTCGGTGAAGTACTCGAGATCCCGGTTCCCTCCGTCGCATCCGGCCAGGACAAAGAATCGTTTGATATCACCGAGAAGCAGGGCATGGAGGATGGAGTCTCCGCTGCCGTCCATGGTTTCATGACCACATCCGATGGGAAGTGTTCCCCTTTCCAGATCGTCGGGTGAATCGCATGTCCTTGCCTGCTCTATCACCGCGGAAAAATCCTTTCCCCGTGCCTCTTTGTTTCCGTTCTCCGCCCTGTCCGGAATATCCTTGATCCCCGGATAGTCCGCCAGCCCTGTGGTGAAAAGACGGTGAGAGTAGCTTCCATCAGGGGGAACCATACAGTTCGTGGTGATGATGATCGGTCCGTTGAACTTCTCGAACTCCTCTTTCTGCTGCCACCACGCACGTCCGTAATTCCCCACGAAATGATCATACCCCTTGAATGCGGGATACGCGTGAGCCGGAAGCATTTCCCCATGGGTGTACACATCGATACCGGTGTCCATGGTCTGGAGCAGGAGCTCCTCGAGATCCCTGAGATCATGCCCCGAGATCAGGATCCCCGGTCTCTTCCCGACTCCGGTGCTTACCTCCGTGGGTTCAGGATGTCCGTAGGAATCGGTACGTGCGCGATCCAGAAGGTTCATGGTTCTTACTGCTACCTCTCCGGTTCTCAGAAGCAGATCCGTGAGTTCATCCGTCGAGAGGTTCGTTTCGGTGGAGGATGCCAGGGCTTCGTGGATGAACGCGGGAATATCCCGGTCATCAAAATCCAGTACCAGTGCGTGATGAGTATACGAAGCTATCCCTTTGAGGCCGATGATCATGAGTGATTTCAGGGATGCGGCTTCTTTATCCTCTGATGTTTGCTTATGAGTGGGTGAACGCGTTTGAGTATCGATCTCCTCCGCCTTCCGCCGGATCTCCCCCTTGCCGACCCTTCGGCTCAGCCGGACCTCGCATAAATGCTCACTCCTCCCCCCCTCTCCCTGAGGACTCCAGATCGCTTCCTCTGGCAGCTTCCCTCTGAATTCTTTGCCTTCCCCCAACCTGTATGCATTCTGATATTCCTTTGCCACATTCTCCCTGGCCTCCAGTGCCTTCCAGATCAATGAGATGATCCTGCCTTCGTCACTATGGATGTTCGACATGGTGGATATCAATGTTTCCAGTACGAAATCATCTGCTTCAGAGGTGGAGACCGCATACTTCCTCAGCTTGTGCGCATACACTGATATCCCCTTCAGGACGAAGACGAGGAGCGTCTGAAGACGGGATATGTTCCTTCCAGATCCTGATACTTCCGGCTCTGTGCATGCTTGGATTCCGTTGTTTTCCTGGCACTGATTGCAGTCTATTTTCAAGAACGTCACTCCGATTGACAATCAAGTTAAAGTATGGGTGCGGAACAAGAACATAAAAAACATAATCCCGAAAAAACACATCCTGAATGGAATTTTGGGGGGGGTAATTCCGCGTTCATGATGGTCCGGTACCGATATTTTTATTAATGTTCAGCGATTTCGGCTTTTGGTGCCAGGAGTAGGTACTCGATTTTTCACGAAAGAAACACCCAACCTATGATTATTTGCCCTCCATGGCACCCCTCACTTTTCCTGGGCTCTTGTTCTTCCATCGTTGAGATTTTTCAGAGTATTGGAATGCGCCACACTTTGGCATCCATACAGCACTTCCCGATGCTCAGCAAGGCACGTGGGTTGACTTTTCGGCACCATGGCGTTCGTGTTTCCATTGATATTCCGGGATCGGGAAGAGCCGCTTCAGAAAAGGCGTTTTCTGATCTGACCATATGGGGCGGATAATCGGGGAAAATG
>CAZTGJ010000150.1:0-7898 GCA_964613025.1 uncultured Thermoplasmata archaeon
ACATTCATCACTGATTCAATTAAAAGTATACTTATTTAAGTTCCCGACTATAATTCACAGGAAATGATAACTGAATCAGAAGAAATTACATGAAATATGTCCTACCACGGAACTTCCTTCTTCCCCATCTTGAAACCGATAATGTTCACGGCTCTGTGCAGGAACCAGGTTGCCAGCAGTACGGTGATCAGTGCGATGATGTGCTGCCCGTCAAGATAATACTTGTAGAACCAGTCCCATTGGAAGATGATAATGAACAGGAAGGTCCCGATGAAGAAATCATACTGGTCCAGAAACGGTGCTTTCGCTCCCCTGGAGATGTTCTTCCTCCGCTTGTAGAAACTACCGATCATATCCCCCACCAGGGACCCGAAGGAGAGACAGAAGAGAACGATCCCCACCTGGAGTGCATCGTCCCCAAAACTACCAAGGACATCCGTATCAAAGGGGTAGAGGATCCCGATCTGGATCAATCCGATGACCATCCCTGCAATGACGCCGCCGATGGTCCCTCTCCAGCTCTTCCCGTCACCCAGGATCCGCTTGCCGTCCTTCCAGTTCTTGCCGAAGTCCACTGGTTTCCCTCCACCGAAGAGGGCTGCCGCCGAGTTTGGCAGGTAGGCTGGTACCATGAGCCACAATCCCTGGAGTGCATAAAAGGCCGGATGCATGCACGGACCTCACCTTCGGGGATAAAAATGTTTTAGCTTGCTGATGTTCGACGATGACGAGTACGACGACTGAAACGACGTGAAAATGGAGAAGGGGGGTGGGGGGGGAAAAGAAGATGCAGTGAAGGAAAAAAGGATGAAGCGAGGGTGAGGAGTGTTAATTGGGGGATGAGGAAAAAAAATGTTAGGCTGACAAAGAAAAATCAACATAATTGTTATATTCGAGAACTGTTCTGGCAGGGCAGGAGACAATTAAATGGATAAGGATGAGACAACGAAGATATTCGCCTTTGCCGGAATGATTCTGATCGTCATCTCTGCGCTGATAGGGGTCTGGGTCAGTGTCGAGAACAGAAGCATTGCAGACGACGGGTTCTACGGGGAGGATGCTGCCAACGCAGAGAACAGAACGGCTTTCTTCTACACCATCAATCAGGAGAGCGGTCTGCTCAACCTGGACAATTCCTACCGTGTCAATCCGATCCCGGGTTACTCGGGTTTCAATTTCTATCTGCTCATGATGGGGATCACTCTGATCACCTATGCATTCTACTCTGCTCGATCCAATGGGATGGAAAAATGGGACAACATCGCCATGGCAGGACTGGTCATAATGGTTGTCTCTCTCATTATCGGTGCCTGGATGGGCTACACCGGTTATCGCATCGTACGGGAAATAAATGATAGTGAGGGTGATTTTGAGGAGATCGCCGACCTCCAGGGTTCCATACTGATCATCAGGCCCATCAATGCTATGCTCGTGTTCCTTGGACCTGCCCTGATGCTGTTCTCCCTTGTCATGCAACGAGAAAATGAACTTGAACCCATGCAAAAAAATCTGGCCACCATAGGAATAATCCTCCTGATCGTTGCCCTGATACTTGCAGCAGTTATGGGGATTTACAATAAGAAGATCCATGATGAGTCTGTAAAGGAGGAAACAAACTCAGATGATACCACAGACTGGTTCAAAACAAAGGCCTTCATATCTCATATATTCCCCTACCTACCCTATCTCACTGTTGGATTCTTGCTCTACGCCTTCACCCTTAATTATGACAAACGTAAATTTACAGAAACGAAACCCGCCAGGCTGGTCAATATAGGGTTGGTCTGTCTACTGATCGGGTTTCTCCTGATCTTCTTGCCAGCAATAAAGTATCAGCAATTTGCTAATGAAGCCGGAGGTGATGGGGATCTATTCGAAGTACTGGAAAAAATGGGTGATTATGCAGATTCCACAGGTTTCTGCAACTGGGCAACCTCCATAATGTTCATAGGCATTGGAGCCATGATGTTCTCCATTGTATACGGTCATATGGATGGGAGCGAGCGGACCCGGGATGCGAAGAAAAAGAACTTGATCTTCTTTGCCATCCTCGTTGTTGGAGTAATTCTTGGATTCATTCTGGGGATATGGAAATACATGGGTGATGATGTGAACGTAAACTTCTTCCTCTTCGAGTACCTGTACTCAGTTTTGCTCTTCTCGTCCATAGGGCTGATGATGTTCAACTGGACCCAGAACCCCGAGCTTTTCCGCGATGTGAAATATCTCTGTCCGGACTGTCGGGAAGAAGTCAAATATGTGCCATACTATTCCGCATACTTATGTGAAACCTGCAATGAACTCATTGATGAACCCATCGAGAAGAGGATAAAAAGCTGTCCCGACTGTGAAGAGGATATGGACTTTGTCCAGCAGTATGACCGTTGGTTCTGCAGCTACTGTCAGGAATACAAGATGGGGGAACAGCAACACAGGAGACGTGGTGGTTCAAGAAGGAAAACCCGAGGAAAAAGTAGAGGAAAAGGCGGCAGAGGAAGAAAGAGACCCGCGAAGGGACGACGAACTGGTTCCGGTCGCCCAGCCCGTTCTGGTGGCTCTGTGGCAGCCGCCGCTGGATCACGCTCCGGTGGAAGGAGGGTTCCGAAGTGCAGGGAATGCGGTGAACACATGACCCATGTGGAGATGTACGACCGATGGTTCTGTCACACCTGCAGAAGGTACGGTGGAACCCCAGGAGCTGCAGGAACGAGGACCGGATCGGCAACGAAAACGAGGAAGGGCAAGGAGAGGACGAGACCGTCTGGATCCCAATGGGAGATCTTCACATGCTCAAACTGTGGAAAGAAAGGAGAAATCAAAACCCATAAAAGGCCGCTGAACATCAACTGTTCCCAATGCGGAAAGCAGAGCATGCTCAGGTGAAGCCTGGCAATATCCAGAACGGCGAACTTCAGCGATTCCACAAGCAACTTGCTTCCAAGGGGGTCACCTCCCCCCTCATCAAAGAGTTCCGTAGAATCATCTATGATAATTATCAATCCGCAGGCCGTCCTTTCCCCTGGCGTGAGACCGAGGATCCGTATGCCATCCTCGTTTCCGAGATCATGCTCCAGCAGACCCAGACGGATCGAGTGGTCCCAAAGTATCTTGCATTTCTTGAGATGTTCCCTGATTTCCCCGCCCTGGCCAATGCGCCCCTCAATGACGTGCTGATGATGTGGCAGGGGCTGGGGTACAACAGACGGGGAAAAGCGCTCAGGGATATTGCCCAGATGGTGGTGGAGAGGTTTGGCGGTGTTCTTCCGGACAAATATGATGACCTGCTGGGACTTCCAGGAATCGGCCCTTACACAGCAGGAGCGGTCTGTGCATTTGCCTTCAACCAGCCGGTGGTTTTCATGGACACGAACATCCGCCGGGTGTTCATACACTTCTTCTTCCCGGACCAGGAGAAGGTGAAGGATAAGGAGATTGAGCTGATAGTTGAACAAACACTGGACCGGAAGCAGCCCCGGGAGTGGTACTCCGCCCTCATGGATTATGGTGCACTGTTCAAGAAGAAAGGGAGTAGACAGAAGAGGGGTGGGGGGGAAGGGGAAGTGAATCCCAATAGACGGAGTGCCCATTACACCAGACAGTCCAAGTTTGAAGGGTCGGACCGGCAGATCAGGGGTGCTATCCTGCGGGAATTGCTGAAGGCAAGTGGGGAGAAGGAGGGAGGAGAATCTATTGCAGAATCGGAACTTGCCATGAGGATAGGAAATGAAATTGGAGAGGGGAAGGTGGTGGGAAATGCAGTTGGTGTTGTGGTGGAAGAAGTGCCTCCGAGTGAAGAAAATGAGGAGTGTGTGAAGGATTCTGAACATACTGAGAGAGTCAGGTACATCCTCGATCAGATGGAGCGGGAGGGTCTGGTGATGGAGGAGAAGGGAAAGTATTCTATTCCCAAATAATTAAATATGGTGAATTATCATACGGAGCGATGAGACCGGTCATATTCATTGTTTGCATGCTTCTGCTGAGTATGAACGCTGGAATCCTGAGCTTGATGATGAACGAGGGAGAGGATACATCAATTTCTTCCGTCAGGGGGGAAGAGGAGCGTGACCCGAGAACTGATGGCACGGCATTCATGTTCGATTTCGGGACCGATCGTTCTCCCCTGAAGAACGGCTATACCAGAATAACCCCTGACGACAGCTACGACGAGGAAACGAGCTATGGTCTGCTATCAAGCACGAGATCATATCAAGTCACTTCACGGATGCCTGAATACTCACCCCATATGCTGCAGCGCTCCTGGGTCTACGGGGAATATGCAAATGATCTCACCATGGACGGCGTACGGTCGACAGAGAGGGTTACCTTCAGGACAGATCTGTCTAATGGCACCTACCGGGTGAGGACATGGATCGGTGACCTGGAAAAGGGAGTCTATTCTATTAACATCTCATACAATGGGGAGTGGCTCCTGGAGGAGGCAGATGCGTTCCATCCGGTGTTCCGCAGCATGTATTTCACAGACGACGACTACCCTGATTTCATCAACTACGGCTGTGCTGCCCCATTCACCCGGGACATAACAGTCACCGAAGGCAGTCTCGTGATTAACGTCACCGGTAACGATACATCGTACTGGGATGCTCTCGCCATCGAGCAGGCGAAGGACCCGGTATACTCCTATCTATCCTGGATGTCCACCGGGACCTATAAGTACTCTGCCGGGAGCGGACCGTGGCGCTACATCGGCGGTCCGTTCACCAACGCGTCGGTGCTCGGAGTCGAGATCTATCCCGTTCCGGAAATGCCCGTCATTGGTGAGGTCGGTTCACTTGAACTTGATGGGAATGTGACCGATTCCGACATAATGGCGGCGGTGGATTCGATCAATGCTGGAGGTTGGGATGACGCTTATGGTTCATGGGAGATCGCTACAGGGAAGGAGCTTGCAGGAGAGGAACTCGTAGCACGTGCACAGGTTGGACTCCATCTTGCCGGAAGCATCTCCTTGAACCACGAATTCGACATCATACCCCAGGTGGAACGTGATCTGGAACAGGCATCATTGGATGATCCCCGCAACATGGGAATTCTCGAACTCCGGTCCTCGTTTGATGAATTCCTGGCCGGGCTGGAATACTACATTGAACGGGGGGTACCATACCCGGATGGCAGGACTGCCAAGAACCACTTCTACGAATCGAACAAGGGGATCGCCCATCTATGGAGGATTGAGCCAGATGATCCGCTCTATCCAAAGGCACAGCTCTGGTGCGCCCGGGCGCTCTACAGTCTGGATCCCCACCGATGGACCTCCGCATCGGGAACGGGCAGGGACATCCTGGAAGCACTGCGTCCACTTGACCTTGACAACCCGTACATAACGCTCTATCTTGATACAACACGTGAACTACCCCGAACCTGGGATAACGGAACTCCTGTCTTGTCGACCCTTGGCGAAGAGGATACCTGGTTCCTCAGGAACTATACCACTGGTTTCACAGACGCTCCCGAATGGGCGAAAATTCTTCGGGAGGAACTCTCCTGGCTCTATGATATCACCGATTGGTGGGTGGATCACAAGCAGCAGGCGGATGGTTCTATCGGCGGCGGATGGACCGATGACGTGGAGATGATCGGTCTGTTCGGTTTTGACGCGCTCATCAGCGAAGGAGCAGACGAGAAGTCCATGGAAGGTGCGCGAAAGTTCGTGGAGGGGATGCTGGCTTCGGGGCAGTTGGATATGGAGAAGGGATTCAGTGCGGCTTTTGCGGATACGGAACACACTGCGGAACTCACAGGTGATTCCCTGCCCATGATGGTGGCCACGGATTTCGGGAATCCCTTCTGGATAGAGTTCTGCATGAAGACCGGGGTGCTCATGCGGGATCTCTGGATGGGAGAGAATGATAACGGATTCCTTCAGTTCAAGGCGAATCATCTCTCGGCGACAAAGGTGGGAACCGGCGGAAAGGCCGAGGATTCATGGATAAACTTCCGAGCAGCGCTGCCAGCGTTCTGGGTTTGGTGGTATTCCCGTGATCCTGAAATAGAGGATCTTTTCGTAAGGTGGACAGAGTGCTGGCTAAACGCCTCATTGTCCACTGAAAAAGGAAAACCCGAGGGAGTCACACCTGCCATGATCGGCTGGCCCGACGGGGAGATCGGCGGCACGAACGCGCCGAGCTGGTACGAGGGTGCCCGGAATGACGGGTCTGTGAACTACAAATGGGAGGGGCTTTCGTATAAGAGTTACATTACCACGCTTTTTGTCTCGGCGTTCGAGGCCACTGGCAACCTCAGTTTCCTGGAACCCCTGCGCCTTGAGGCGGAGCTTGCACAGGATTATCTTGATAATAATCCCCGGTTCCCGGTAGAGGGAAGTGCTGAGTGGGCAGGGATGATCCTCGGTCAGAAGGCAATCAACCGCTACCAGGATATCCTGGACAGCTATGGGTTGCCGGGTAGTGCTGAATCTCCTGAACTCTGGGATCCTGTCTCTGTGGTCGACAGCTGCACCAATGGTCACAAATATATCGATAAATGTTACCCCCTGATGACCACCGAGGCATCGGCAACTGACCGGGTGGCTTTCGTTGGTATCCCCAACCCCTTCCTCATCTACACAGGTGGAGCCCTCGGCGGTGCGCTACTCTCTCCTTCCTTTACGTATACCGGTCTGGGCAGGGATTTCGCCGCAATGGTCCAAAGCACGAGCCGCAGTTATGGTAATATCTCCCTCTATGGTTTCTTCGATGGAGTACGTGAGGCTGGACTTGTGCCCTGGGCGCTCGAACCCGGTGCCACCTATGAGCTCTGCGGAGGCCCGGATGCTGATGGTGATGGGATCCCCGATGCAGGTGCATACGATTATTCGTATGAGTTCGTCTTCTCTTCCCGCGGCATGGAAGTTCCCTTCAATCTGACGGGCAGGACGCTCTATGCCCTTGAATTGGAAAAACTATCTGATGGTACTGGTTGGTCTCTGCTCCCCGATCCTGCATTTGGTGCTGATCCAGTGACGGTGGACATAGAGAATGGGACCGTAGGGGTCACGATCCATAATGTCGGTGCGGCAGATGTCGGAGAGTTCAATGTAACCCTCGTTGCAGTGGATGGAAACGATACAGGAACGAATGTTGCATGGGGAAGGTCGGATGGAATGCCAGCTCCAAGGAACCTTGAACCGTCCACTATTGAAGTGGATCTCGATGTAACAGATCCAAATGCTTCAGCTGATTACTATCTCCTCATCATCGATCCCGGGGAGGGAATGGATCAGATAACGACTAGGAATGACGAACTAAGATTGGAGCTTGACGATATAGATCTCTCTGGCGTTGAACCCCAAGAGAATCGACCTCCAACCATTACAATTACAGCACCGGCCCGTGGTAACTCCAGCGCCAATACATCCTTTTCGATCCTGTGGACGGCATCGGACCCGGATCGTGACACGTTGACAGTTTCCCTATTCTACGACACGGATACAGATTCCTCGAACGGCAGGACTGAGATCGTATCGAGTATCAGGAACACGGGAAGATTCGTATGGAATACCACAGAACTGGGCGAAGGCGAGTACTATATCTTTGCAGAGGCGGAGGACGAGGAGGGTGCACGTGTGGTGGCATATTCTGCTGGAACCGTTTCCATATCCCATGGTGAGGGGGTCGAGGGCGATGGGGCGGATGGGGATGACGCTGAGGATGATTTCATGGATCGGATCCACCTGGTCTTCCTGGTTGCGGTTCTGATTGGCCTGACCATTCTTGTATTCACTGTGAACGTGTGGTATCCGAAGATCGGAAAAAATGGTAAGTAACAGACGTTTTCCCCCCCACCCCCCCTCCCCCGGTAAAGAATCGTTCGGAGATCTTATGAAATAGTAAGAGTTCAGCCATGTGAAGTAAGTGCGATTTTCATTCCCTGAGTGA
>CAZTGJ010000151.1:0-7880 GCA_964613025.1 uncultured Thermoplasmata archaeon
TAGGCAGTTGCAGTGTGAAGCATGAGGATGGCTTTCTGTTCGTCTGGGAATTGATCTCTCAATTCCTCAGCATTGGTAAATTGTTTCTCAGCATTGTCTTCATCCTCCAATTGTAGATAAATCTCTGCCAGGGCAATATGGAGCATTGCGCGATGAAATCGATCATTGGGAATTTCAGCTTCGAGTTTTCCAATAGCTTTCTGATAGTGGTTGATGGCTGCCTGGAATTCGTCAACCTGGACATTTGTCAGGGCCAGAGCTTCATAGCAGGTCACCAGGACATCGGTATCGGTTGATCTGGTCAGGATGTCTGAGCACAAGAGCTGGACCGCGTGCACATAGTCCAGGGACATGAGGGTGTCGAGATAGGATTGTAGGTTTGATGCGTCGGTGGTGAATTCAGGGCATTGTTCCCGGGAGAATTCGGTCACATCGAATGGATATTGAGAATCGAGAATTGATTCCTTTTCTGGGATTGATTTCTTGTTGAACCAGAAGATGGCAGCAATCGAAATGGTGTTATTGACACTTTTCGAAAAGTCCGGATAATGGAGAGATTTATCGATGGGGGATATTTTGAGAATGTCGTGCAGGATCTTATTTCGGGTATCCCGATAGAGCAGAGATGGGATCGAGATGGCAGGATTAATCCCTAACGGTGCTGGAGGTTGCTCATAGAGTTCAAAGAATCGAAACGTTGAGATGACATACTTCTTCATCACGTGTTCCCAGGATTCATGGATCAAGGGTCCTACATAGGGGGTCGGGCCGGTCATCAGATGATGCCCTTCGTATTCCCCCGAGGTGTGCTCCTGGAGCATGATCTGGATCGCGATGATCTCAGCCTGGTCGTTGGCTTCTACTGCCTGCTTTAATCGATCGGCCAGGTATCGTTTGGAGTGTTCGTTTATCTGGTCGAATTTAGCGATAAGCGAATAGTAGTAATCGTCAGATGTGATTGATGGAGGAGGACCCTGAGGTGCATTGGCTGTTGATTCCTTGTGGTCTCGATCATCAGGCGAGTCAAACGAGTAGAGATCCTCATCATAATGGAAAATGTGTTTGTTAGCGAATTGTCGTGCATTGTCGAGCGCCGCATCAAGGTACTTTCCATCCTTGCTGAGCTCGTTCAGAATATGGATGAAAAAGCCTGGATCTCGGGCTCTCCGCACCGTGAAGAGATTCATGAGGGCAAGATGCTTCAGGAGCTCTGGTTTATCTCCGGCAGGGGTTGCTTCCAATTTCCTCATTTGCTTCGTATAGAAATCAATGTAGAAATCATCCAGGAGGAAATGCTGGATCGGGATGAATTTCTCTGACATTCGATTCTTGGGAAGCTGACGGACTATATATTTTTCGCGTAGCCATATGGTTCTAAGGATTGGATGGTTTCACTTCAAATCAAGAAAGATATTTATAATGCATAAGGCTCCCAGATGTTCTAAACATCATTCATTACACTAAATTGAAGTGAAGAATTTGTGGATGAAGCCTTGATGGAGCAGGGATCATGAGAGTTCCAGAAATTGGACAATTTGTCCTGGTTCGGAGACGCCCAGGTATTGTGAAACATAGAGCTGAGTTCTCCGATGAACATTCAAATCAGATACTCCATATGGTTGACGTGGAATACATTGATGGATATGACCATCCTCAAGAGGATAGAATTGTGTGGGAACGAGAAATTGATATGGTCCCCTATTCTGTTCTTGATTTTCCCGGCATCAATCAAGCAACCAACCAACCAGATAGACCTGAACGCTATCATGCCTTCATCGATGCAGTAAAATGGACATCACATGGAATGATCCAGATCGATGAAAAGAAAATTGTCCTGCCCTCATCTTCCTTGTTAAGTCCATGGTTTAGCGCTGTTCAAGTCGAGGATTATCAGTTATATCCAGTTCTTGAAGCTCTGTCCTTGCCTCGCGTCAACCTTCTTCTTGCGGATGATGTTGGATTGGGGAAAACGATTGAAGCGGGATTAATTGTGCAAGAGCTCATCCGTCAACGAAGGATTCGACGGATTCTCATTGTGTGCCCGTCATCGCTACAGATCCAATGGCAAGATGAAATGAAAGAAAAATTCAATCTTGATTTCACTATCATCAACTCTGAGCAGGTTTTTGGAATTCAGCGAGATCTTGGCATGGATGCAAATCCATGGACTGTCAGTCCCAAGATTATCACATCGATGGATTATCTGAAGCAAACTGATATTCTGAATAGATTCAAGTCGGGAACTGAACACCTTCTTCCTCATGATGCGATCATGCTTCCATGGGACCTCCTTATTGTGGATGAAGCTCACAATTTCTCTCCCGCACGATTATCAGATGATAGCAATCGGTATCGACTTCTTCGGGATATCACTCCATATTTTGAACATCGTCTCTTCCTGACGGCAACACCTCATAACGGTTATACTGCTTCATTCAGTGGACTACTTGAACTTCTTGATCCCGTTAGATTTCAGCAGAAACCCGAGCTGACTGATGATGATTTCAAGCATCTTCGGGTAATCATGATCCGTCGAATGAAAAGCGAACTCAATGAAGGACATGACCCACCACGATTTCCACTTCGAAATGTGAATGGTCTCACCATCGAGCTTTCAGACAAGGAAACAGCTCTCTATGGTGCCATGAGAACCTACCGAATAGAAGCGAGGAAAGAGCTAGCAAAGATAGGTAACAAAGAACGGATACTGGGAGAATTTATTTTCGCTCTCCTCACAAAACGCCTCCTTTCAAGCTCATATGCGTTTGCAAAAACCTGGTGGAACCACGCTTCTGGCTTCGGTCTCGAAGAATTCGGTTATGATCAGGCAAGACAATCACGGGATCGTGCAGAAACACCGGTTGACGATGATGCTGAGAAGGATAGACGTGAGGAAGATGCCGTACGACATGGAGCAGGTTGGCTTACTCAATACCGGGACATTCTGAAACCATACATCGATGAGGTCAGCAGCATTCTGCGAAATATTGGATGGACCCCTGAAATTGTGAGAAATGGACTTAGCACGAATTCCACCCTTCCACAAGATAAGAAGTGGGATCGACTTCTTGAATGGGTGAAGAAGAACCTCCAGCTGGAAGGAAAATTCCACAACGAAGAAAGACTTATCATATTCACAGAGTATAAAGATACCCTCGAATACCTGCTCCATAGATTTTCTTTCGATGGTATTGAGGATCCCGAAATTCAGATATTATTTGGCGGAGCAACGTCAAAACATCGAAGACTGATCAAGGAGCAATTCAACGAGCCACTTTCAAATCTACGAATACTCTTGGCGACGGATGCTGCTTCAGAAGGTTTGAACCTTCAAACCTCGTGCCGCTTTGTGATTCACCAAGAAATCCCCTGGAATCCAATGCGGTTGGAACAACGAAACGGTCGGGTAGACCGGCATGGACAAACACGTGACGTGACCGCATATCATTTCGTATCGAATCAGATAGAGGATTATAAATTCCTGGCCTTTGTTGCAAATAAGGTAAACACTGTTCGAGGTGATCTTGGCAGTACTGGGAAAGTACTGGATGAGGCTGTGATGGAATATTTTTCAACGGGTCGCCTCCCAAATGAGGAAATCGATCGTCGCATCCAAATCACTGAGGAGCATGCACAGGATCGCAAGGATCTCCAAGCTCGGAATAAGGGTTCCGGGACGGAATACAAGAGCGCCATGGAAAAGTATAATGCCACTTGTGAATCTCTTGGGATAACTGAAGCACGCATGGCACGATTATTGAACGAAGCTACGAAGATTGAGAATGGTGAGCTGAGATGTGAGAACGAGGAGAAACTTCTTTATCGGTATCACAAAATTCCCCCAAAGTGGGAAAACCTCATAAATCGCACATTAACGATCTCTGATGAAAAAACGAAGAGAGCATTCCCCAAGCTGGTATTTTCACCAGAACGGTTGATTGAAAATGTCGGCGGGCGTGAATTGTTCAAACCACATAAAGATACAAAATTGCTCATGCTTGGACATCCAGTAATGGACAAAGCACTTGTAACCTTCCGGAATCGATTATGGGATCAATCCGGAGAATCAAATATTAACAGATGGACCCTTGAATTTCAATCCCTACCAGACGGTATTTCATCAGTGTATAATTTCACATTTCAAGTCACTCTTCGCAACGAACTTGGAGAACGTTTCAAAGTTGGGTTTCTTGAGGTGCCAATTTGTGTGAAAGGTGATAGTGTTCTCGCTCTCTCTCATTCTGAATGGTCCAAGATCACTGAAAACTCTTCGACCCCGTATGAATTTGATGGAAATATCACTGGTATTCGAGAGCAATGGTTGGAGGTAAAGGCATATGCCGAAAAACAACGGGATACCCTTGTTAACAACATTCAAGCTCACGCCAAGAAAGAATTGCAAAAAGAGTTAGCACATGAGAATGATACGCAAACCAGGATGTTCATTGAACGGATGAAGGCTCTTGAGATCGAGAAGGACTCAAGAACAATTGATCGTTTGAAGAAAGAGCTCATAAAAGCAGAAGAAAAAGCCGTCCAGCTCACCTTTTCAGAAGATATCAATCGGATCCATAGGGAACAATTGGATGAGTTGAAATCAAAGAAGCTTGATGCCGAATGGGAACGCCAGCACGGTCATGTAGAATTGCTGAAACGTCGCTTGGAGAAGGAAAGAAAGCGGATCCTGGAAAAAGTACTGCCAAAGCGATATTCCCTCGATCCTGATGGGATCGACGTGCTCGCTGTCGGAGTACAGATCCTAACTTCAAAGGAGGTGGGATCCGAATGATCGATGATGAGCGTGTTCAGTGGTGGTCGGAGCTTCGACAAAGCGGGATGCTTCTTTCTCCGGCTGTTCTCCCAGAATATCTTCCGGATACACTACCGGAGATCAGCAATGATAAATATATGCGATTGCGGGATGCCTACTTGAAATTCCAATCATGGGTAGATGGTACCTCCAAGAAAGACACGACACCGCTCTATCAATGGATCGAAGCTGTACTGATCTCGTTCCTTGATCATGACCAACGTTCTTGGCAAAAAGGATCACTTGTTTCAGAGATATTCAAGGTACAATCTATTACGAAAGAGAAACTCCGTCCGAATTGGGTGTATTTGTGGACAGGAAGAGAATCAGAACCAAGATTTCTCATGAAGATCGATACAACATCGAAGCATGTGGGAATGGGGCGAGGTCGGCACGAATACGGCAAGTTCGTGGAATTGCTGAGAGGTACCGGAGTCTCGACGGGGATCATTACCAATGGGTTGCAATTCCGATTAGTGTATGCAGGATTGGATTATGACTGCTGGGTCGAATGGGAAGTAGAGCGTTGGTTCGAAGACGCACAGGGAATGACCCAATTAGTTGGATTTTCCCTTGCCTGTGGTCCCTGGGCAACCGATCATCGGGATGATATTAAATTTCCTTTACACAAAGCCATCCAAGAAAGCAGAAGCAGACAAGGAGAATTATCACAAGTGCTGGGGGAACAAACACGAACGGCAGTAGAAGAGCTATTGAAGGCTTTGGATACATCAATTCGATCCGATAGGGCTCTCCTTGACTCCCTGAAGATAGATCCCTCCTCTGGACGTGAGATCTCCGAATCTGAGATGCTGGATGCGCTCTACCAGTCAGCCATACGAATCATCATGCGAATGGTGGTCGTTTTCTTTGCTGAAGCCCGTGAACTTCTCCCGAAAAGCAACGACATCTACCATACATCATATGGGGTTGAGGGCCTCTATGCTCAGCTCAATGCTGCGATCCATTCCGAGAGCGAGATGACACTTGAGGGACATCACCATGCCTGGCCCCGGTTATTGTCGCTATTCAGATTGATCCATGAGGGGAGCAGCTATCCAGAACTCCCGATCCATGCCTATGGTGGCCAGCTGTTCAAACGGGCTGACGCACAGAGCCCTGACGCGATAATGCGAGCCCTTTGCATCTATGAGAACAAGAACACCCACATCAGTGATGCAACGGTATACCATATACTCAAACTGTTGAAGATCGGGAAGGTCCGAGCCAAGATCGGGAGAACCTCACGGATGGTGAGCGGTCCAGTTGATTTCTCGGGATTGCGAACTGAGTATATTGGCATGATGTATGAAGGACTTCTGGATTATCACCTTCGGAAGGTTTCCGAGGAGCAACAGGCAGTGGTGTTCCTGAATATCGGTCAACAACCCGCGTTACCGTTTTCCCTCCTGAAATCCCTTGATGAGTCAAATCTGAAAGATCTCTTGAATAAACTGAGTAAAGAAAAAAGTGAAGGATTAAAGGTCGATGATGAAGGAGAGGATGATGAAGAAATTGATGAGGGAGCACCAGAGGAATCTGATCAGGATATCAAGGATGAAAAGTGGTCCGAGGAAGGTGATGCACAGCCAGTTCTTTCAGAAGAGGCAAGAACACGAGCCCTGATCTTTGGATGGGCAAAGAATGCGGTTGAGACAGCAAAATTGGTGAAGAAGCCCAAGGGAAAGAAAGCAAATGATTACCTGTATGCAAAGGCTGTCGAAGCGAAAGCTCGGAACCTTATCATGAGAATCGTATTACCCGGTGAAATGTATCTCATCAGAGGAACAGGAACCCGGAAGGGCACTGGAACGTTCTATACAAAACCACAACTAGCAATACCGACTGTGCATCGAACGCTTGAGCCATTGGTATACGACATTGAAGGTGATGGGCCTGATCGGAAACTCACGCCAAAGGGTCCGGAGGATATTCTCAAGGTGACCGTCTGTGATCCCGCCATGGGGTCTGGAAGCTTCCTCGTAGCAGCTCTTCGATACATAACCGATGCGCTCTACGATAGCCTGTGGTCGTATGAGAAGATCAAGGAGCGTGTTGAAGGTGGAACTATCATCACGCTTCCAAGTGGTGCGGTGGCTGAAGGGACAATACCTGAGGATCTCGTTCGATGCAGGCCAGGCGAGGAGTCTTTCGAACGGATGACGAAAGCGAGATTAAAACGGTATGTTGTTGAACGTTGTATCTATGGGGTTGATATTAACTCATTGGCTGTAGAGCTTTCCAAGCTGTCTCTTTGGGTGGAGACAATGGATCCCGATCTCCCGTTCGAGTTCCTGGACCATAAATTGAAGGTGGGGAACAGTCTCGTTGGATGCTGGTTCGACAACTTCCAGGAGTACCCGGTTATGGCCTGGATGCGGGAGGGCGGCGACAAGGATCACAAAGGAGTCCATTACGAGAAGGGGGCATGGACGAAGAAGATTAAGGAGATATTGAAGGATGTTGTGAAATCTGAGCTGGTCAGCATCATTACTGGTCAGCAGAGCATCGAGGCAGACCGGTTTGGAACCGAAGATAATGTTAAACATCTCCATGAGAAGGCAGTCGAACTGTTCAAGCAGCTTCATGCCATGCCCCTCTACGGGGATGGCTACCAGAATCGTGAGGAATTTTATCGAACCAAGATACGAGGGAACGAGGAGTTCGTCAAACTTAAGGAGGCGTTCGATCTCTGGTGCTCAGTCTGGTTCTGGCCTGGAGACTGGCTAGATGAGGATGCTCCCACACCGACTAACTTCTATGCACCTACTGAAATAATGATCAGAAGAGTGAGCGAAATAACTGAAGAATTGAAGTTCTTCCATTGGGAAGTGGAGTTCCCAGAGATATTTGTCGGTGGGAAAGGAGGATTCGATGGGATGATTGGGAACCCACCATGGGAGATAAGTAAACCCAAATCCCAAGAGTTTTTTTCGATTCATGATCCAATTTTTCGTACTTATGGAAAGCAGGATGCCTTGGCTCATCAAAATCAACTTTTTCAGAATAATTGGTGGGTTGAGCGACAATGGGTTAAATATTGCTCATACTTTAAAGCATTGAGTAATTG
>CAZTGJ010000152.1:0-7876 GCA_964613025.1 uncultured Thermoplasmata archaeon
CCTTCTTCCCTCTTCCCTCTTCCTTCTTCCCTCTTCCTTCTTCCCTCTTCCCTCTTCCTTCTTCCCTCTCGTCATTCTCCATCTTCCTTATTCCTACCTACCTTCTTTCCTCTCTTGCTTCTCTATTTTCCTGTTCCTTCCTCCCTTTTTCCTACCTGCCTTCTTTCTTCTCTTCTTTCTTCGATCTTCCTTCTTTCCCTCTTCCCCCCCCTCCCCATCTTCAAGAATCGTTTCATAATAAAAAGTTTTAAAAACTGAATCCTCATTGATTCCTCAGGATGCACCGTACTATCTTTCACATCGATATGGATTCCTTCTATGCATCAGTGGAAAAAAGGGACAATCCCGATCTCAGGGATAAACCGGTGATCATCGGGGCTGATCCAAAGGGGGGAAAGGGAAGAGGGGTTGTGGCAACCTGTTGCTACATTGCCAGACGATCCGGTGTCCACAGCGCCATGCCTATTTCCATTGCATATCGCCTATGCCCGGAAGGGGTTTACATCCCTCCCGACTTCTCCAAGTACCGGGAGGCTTCACATAATATCATGGAGATCCTGGAATCTTACGCAGACAGTTTTCAACCCGTATCTATCGATGAGGCATATCTAGATGTTTCCGAGAGGGTGAAGGAGTATGAGTCTCCGCGAAAGATGGGAATTGCCATCAAGAAGGAGATCCACCTCGCGGAAAGACTCACCTGCTCCATTGGGATCGCAACCAACAAATCAATTGCAAAGATCGCATCGGATATGGAAAAGCCCAATGGGATCACCGAGGTTCCTCCGGGAACAGAAGCAGAGTTCCTGGCACCGCTTCCTGTTGGAAAGATCAGTGGGATCGGGCCAAAGAGCAGGAAGGTATTCGAAGCGAACGGCCTGACCACGGTCGGAGAGCTTGCTTCTGCCTCTGAGGAATTCCTCAGGGCACGTGTGGGTGATTTTGCTGTAGGATTCAAATATATTGCCATGGGACTGGATGACCGGCCTGTGATGCGGCGAACTGGGATGGAATCCATGAGTGCCGAGAGGACCTTCATGGAGGATACCGATGATGAGAAGATCATCATGGAGAAGTTCGGTGAGATCGTTGAAAAGCTTCATGAGCGGGCCATCAAGAAGAAGATCTCCTACAAGACTATCGGGATCAAGGTACGTCTTTCGGATTTTACTACATTCACTCGGGAGAGGAGTCTCCAGGTTCCTATTACTTCCAAAGAACCAATCTATCGGAATGTCGAGCTTCTCTGGAAGGAATTCTCCCCCCCTCCTAAAAAGATCAGGCTTTTAGGAGTACGGCTTTCCGGTATCGAAAGAGGGAAACCGAAGCAGAAGACCCTTGACGCATGGGGTATGAAAGAGGTTCAAAAGAATGCAAAGCAAAAGGAACAGGCAGATAAAAATGAGGGAGGGGGCAAGGTGGGTGGGGAATGATCGAAGTAACTCATGATCAGATCACCTGGTACCGAATGAAGCGCTCTGGTTTTATCGATCCATTTGATTCTCCGGAGAATTGTGCACGTGAGCTTGGAGGGGTACAGGCGCAGATCCATTCTGCTGCAGGTCTTTCACTTTGGAACCGATGTAAAGAATTCAACTTTCGGCAATTCGAGGATAAGCTGTATGACGAACGATCATTAGTGAAGCTCTGGGGTCAGCGCGGAACTCTCCATGTGTATCCTAGCTGGGACTGGCCGCTGATCATTGGTTCCCGAAGGAATCGACCGACCTGGAGTGAACGATCCATGGTGAAGATGAGAGGGGACTCGGAACGGTTTCATGCGATCATTGATATTGTCCGGGATATCGTGAGAGAGGAAGGTATCGTTTCACGGTCGCGTCTCAGGGAGCTGGATATCGATTGGGATGTCGGGGTGGATGTTGACCTTCTCTCCTCCTGGGGCGGGATATTCTCACAACTGGTGATCGAGGGCAGTGCTTGTCCCGTGAAACCTGAGAAGGGTGAGGGCAGGTTTGCTCACCGGAATACATGGCTGCCTGAACTGGAGTGGAATCCACCTACATTCGAGGAGGCTAACATCGAGCTTGCCAGGAGATATCTGCATACCTTTGGCCCAGCTACGAGTCAGGATTTCGCATACTGGCGAGGTATTCCATTGAAGGATGCACGTGTCGCTTTCTCTGCATTGGAACCAAAGGCAGGGAATGATGTGAATGCAATAGGAGTTGTGAACGTTGTTAAGGCTTTGAAGGTTACTGGAGTTGGGAGGATTGGAAATGAACTGCTCATCCTTGAGAAGGATCTCGATACTCTTTTAGAATCCACGCCTCCTCGATCGAAATGGCCTGTGAAACTGCTCTACCGGTTTGACCCCATCCTTCTTGGACATAAAGACAAGAGCTGGATCATTGATAGGAAGCACTACGACAAAGTGTGGGTCACTGCCGGACACATCAATGGTACAATCCTGGTGAGAGGGAACATCCAGGGGACGTGGAAGTATAAGCGTAAGGGGAAGAGCCTGGAGATAACTATTGAACCGTTCAGAAGGTTCGGGAAGAGGTTGATGAGGAAGGTGGAGCAGGAGGCAGAAGGGGCTGCAAAGTTCTTCGGATTTGACAAACATCAGGTTACCATCCAAAAAACAGAAAAACCCCAACCGAATCCATACTCCGATCTATCATGCTGAAAGCCATCATCTTCGACATGGACGGGGTGCTACTCGATAGTGAGCGTCTCTGGCCCGAGATCGAGTTCGAGCGGTACCGGAAGCTTATTCCGGATTGGACTATGGACAACCACAAACTGCTTACCGGGCTCAGTCTCAACGACAGCCATCGGATGTTTACCGAGAAATTCGGCCTCGACATGAGTTGGGAGGAATACGATGGCTTCTATCGGAAAATGGCACGGCAGGTCTATCTGCACCGAACCAGCTACTATCTCGGTGCAGAGGAGATGCTCAATGAGTTGAAGGAGCAGAATATTCCCCTGGGACTTGCAACCTCCTCTCCAAACTACTGGCTTGATCTGATCTATGAGCGGTTCCATTTGAACGATTACTTCGATGTACTGCTTGGTGCGGATGACGTGGGGGGGAGGGGGAAGCCGTCGCCCGATATTTACGAGAAAGCGATAGAGATGATGGGTTTTACTCCTGAGGAATGTATTGCCATCGAGGACTCGTCCAATGGGATTCTTGCGGCACACAGAGCAGGGATGTATACAATCGGTTTCAGGAATGGTCACAACGCAACGACCGATTTTTCGAAAGCAGCAATGGAGATTCACGGATTCACACCTGAAAACAGGACCCGTATCATTGAGCTGGTGAAAGAGGGAGGGATGGAAAGATGAAAGTGGAGAGTGTGAGGGGCATGGGCTCGGGGGAAGGGGAATGACAGAACCGGATCCCGATGCCATAACACAGGCCACTGACAATGCTGATGTCCATCATCTAGACAAAGGTATCATTGTCGCACGTACAACACCGGCACATAAGGATCAACTCTTTTCACTCTCCGCAAAGATCTGGGAGGGCGAGGATTATATCCCCACTGTATGGGACGAATGGATCAATGAGGAGGGATTCTACACTATCCTCCTCGAAGGCAGGGTCATCGGCTGTATGAAGTACACCCGGCTCCCCGGGAACGAGATCATGCTGGAAGGTCTTCGTATGGACCCTGAACATGAAGGAAAGGGATATGCCAGCATCTCAGTAAGTTTTTTCAATGAACTGGTCTTCAGCCTGGAACCCAATGTCCTTAGATTTGCCACAAGTGACGAGAATGTGTTCAGCCACCACATCGCTGATAAGTATGGATTCAAACGTATCGCCTCCTTTTATCACCGATATATGAAAGGTCCAGAGATAAAAGAGAAAGTGGAACAGATAGGATCCAGTAAGGACCTGTATAGGATTCATAAACCGACAGATAAGATCGTCAACACATCTAGCCGCGATTTCGAACAGGTCCTGACATTTATCAGAGCATCCGAAGAATGGGAATCTTCTCGCAATCTCTTATCCCGCGGATGGGTATTCTACCCCTACACTGATGAGGATCTCAGGGAACTCTTGAATTCATCATTTTCCTTTATGCGAAAACAGGGAGTTGGGGGTAATGTAATCACCGGTGTCATCCTTGCTAGTCACAGCCGGCAGTATCCTTCGGACATCGATATTTCCTGGCTTTCCGGAGATGAGGATTCGGTTCGTTTGTTGCTTACCCGGATCTTCCTCGAAGCTGATATAGAGACCGTTCAGGAGATCGCTGGTAAGATCCCCACACAGACCATGGCCGGGTTTGTGGAAAAATTCGGACTTCACAAGCATCCCCGAGTTGATGGGACCCATGTGTTCGAGAAACGACTCATGTGAGATTGGTCATGAAGTGGATTTCCTTGGGATGCTGAAGCGAGCATTGAGATAGGCGGCGCAGATGATGAAACCTGCTCCCGTGAACGAGAGATAGGAGGGGATCTCCCACCAGATGAGGATTCCCAGGAGCATGGCAAAAAGCACGCTTGAATATCCGTAGATGGCAACCTCACCGGCCTTCGCGAAGCGGTAAGCGGTTGTCATGAGATGCTGCCCTGCCAGACCGATGAAGCCGAGTCCCAGCAGGATTATCCACTGACTTCCGTCCGGGGTTTCCCACTGTCCCATAACCATAATGGGTATCATGCAGAGGCTGGAGACCATGGTGAAGTAAAAGACAATGACAAAGGGAGTATCGGTGTGGCGGAGATGCCGGAGGGTGGTGTACGCGGTTCCCGCAAATACGGCTGACAACAGAGCTACCGCAGCAGGGAAGAAGGACACATCGAGGCGGGGGCGGGAGATGAGGATGATGCCGACGAATGCCAGGAGAAGTGCATGGATCTGGAGACGCTTGAGCTTCTCGTGGAGAAACACAGACGAGAGAATGATAACGAAAAAAGGAGAGGTCCGATTGAGCATCACCGCATCCGCAAGAATGAGATTGGAGATGGCATAGAAATACATGACCACGCCAAGGGTCCCAGATACACCTCGAATGACCAGCACCCTGCGGTTGTTGCCCAGAGGATTAATCCTCCGTTTCAGAAGGATGGCAAGGACCAGGAGACCACCGGTGAAGTTGCGGAAGAACACGATCTCGAATACCGGGATGTCGTCAGACAGGAACTTCACTGTGGCGGCGACGCTTCCCATGAATAGACCGGAGCCTAGCATGAGCACGATGGCAATGTAGCTGTCATGGGACTTGATCCGCGTCCCGAGCCTGCTGTTGTGCAAGTCCTTGGCTTTCTGGGTGAGTGTTGCTGTAAACAAGGGGATTGACTCCATGTTCGATCTATGTCGGTTTGCCCTGCGTTTCGGATGTATTTAATAAATTCGCTCGGTAACATGTTACCTGTCCTTCTCTGCTCCTTCCACCCCACCCCCAGTTAATCCAATGGTTAGATGAGAAATGACGGGGAGATGAAAAACACCTGAAAGTGACAGAGGTGACACGGAAAGCAAGAATAGTTCATCGGGTAAATTTCAGGGGCTTATGCAGATGCCTACGTGCACATACTGGAACTTCAAACCACCCCATAGAGATCGCTGGCTCAATGATTTCAACGACTGCTTCCTCCTCCTCCCCCTTCGTCCCGCACCCCCTGCACCGGTACCCCTGCCCCGCTCCAATGGATTTCATTGCTTTCCCACACATCGGGCAAGCAGGATTGGATACCTTCCGTTTCCTCGGTACCAGATTTCGAACATGGATCTTCTCCAGATTCACAGTGAACGGTTCTTCCCGCACCCCCCCACAGACCGTTACTTCGTCTCCTGTCCGTAGCTCCCTAATGATATTCCTGAACTGTTTCGTCGGTTCGTAGGCAGTGCATTCTATGGTGCCGCTTCCATCTGACAGAGAGAAAACTACGTGCCCTCCTGGGATCGTCCTGGGTTCATCCTCAACTACCCCATCCACAATAACAGATTCGTAGGGTTTTACATCCAAAATCTTCCTGTCGACAAGATGGTCATCTGTACCCTGGTTGGTCTCGTAGATCACAAAGCCCTGAGGTGATTCCCCTTGAATTGATACCGCAGCTTCGATAAGATGATCCGGAACAATTGCCCTGATAGCGTAGAGAACGGGGCAGGGGGAGGAGGGGGCAATGGCAACATGCTCGTTTTCAATGTCGATGTTGTTGAAGGTGGATGGAAACATATTGTCCATCTCCACGACTGACTGTTTGTCAATAACTCTTTTAGTTCCAAATACCCGAGGATCACGGTAGGAAATAATCTCATAGGTTTTATCCTGAGGAGTCCATGCACAGGCAGCCGCAGCTCCGATAATTCCCCTCCCATTCTTAAACTTACGATAAACACCGCCCTGGGCCTCAATGAACTCTTCAGCTTCTGAAATTGTCAGGAGCTTTCTCACAGCACTATGATAGAACACCTCTACCGGATGGGATTCAAACATGACCACTCCAGGATCAGTACCTTCGGATTTAATTTCCGAGTGGTCCCGTACAAGGGCGCATGCAATGGAAAATGCTTCCTCTCCAACTGTTCGATCGCTGATACCTTTCGGAAATGCAAGGATGTCCTCCTGTCCCCACCTTCCTATAGCGAAACGATCCCCCTCCCCTCTTCCCACACCTACACAGAGGGCTCCGTTTCCCCGGGTTTTATATGGGATGTTGGGATTCAGACGGACCAATCTGGGAAATCCGATGATGTCTATATCCTGGTTTTTTAACTCCCTCAGGAACAATGCCATGAGGTAGGTGGTGCACATTCCGAATCTGGAATCCGTGTCGTCGAAGGCAATGAGGGTCATAGTAGGTCAATCGATACGCTCAGGGGTGTGTCGTTCTGTAGTTCCAGTGGTTCATCCATCGATATCACTCATCTGAATTTTGCGGAGTGAAATTATCCTGAATCGCACGTTTCAGTTGGGAATAGGTGGCATCGAGACATCGCTCGGTTTCCCTTTTGATCTCATCCACCGGGCGGGAGTAGTAGAGAAAGTAGTATCCTCCCTCCTTGATATTGGTGGGTTCCTTGTAGCAGATGCCACAGTTGATGAGTTTCTGGAGTTCCCGGTATGCGGTGCTTCTGTCCTTTCCAAGGAAATCGCCGACCTTGTCCACACGAAGGGGTCCCTCATGCTCCAGAAAGTGATAGATGTTCCATCCTTCCTCTGAAATATCGAGAACGCATTTTATTACTTCTTCACAGGAAATCCCCTTGATATCGCTTCGTGTAAAAGCATTCACCCCTGGCTGGGTATCTGATTCCGCTTCTGGCATATATTCACCCTTGATCGATATGAACGCCGATCTTCTGTTCCAGAACCGGTTTGGGAAGGGCGCCTACAATGCGATCGATGAGCTTACCCTCTTTGAAGATCAGCATTGTCGGTATGCTCATGGTCTGATAGGTCTGGGCGGTCCTCTGGTTCTCATCAACATTGAGTTTTCCGAATACGATCTTTCCGTGATAGCTCTTGGCCAAAGCCTCAAAGATCGGTGCAAGAGATCGACAGGGGCCGCACCAGGGAGCCCAGCAGTCAACAACCACCAGGGGATAATTTTTAATGAATTCCTGGATGGTTCCATCGCTTACTATGATCGGTTTGTCAGGATAATCGGATTCCTCTTCGGTGATACTGTCCTCACCGACCAACTGGCGGATTCTTTTCATCCTCAGTGCGTTGAGTTCATCGTCATTCGTATCAATCATTTTTTCACCTTCTAATCCTTCTCGGAAAATCCATGGATTAGGTAATGAACTCCTGCTGGTTTAGGAGATATTTAAAGGTTGTGCAGGAATCACCCACAACCATTATTTCAAAATATATTCGAAGTAGCTTGTAGGAATCTGCAAAAATACAATTCCGTCATTTCTCTCCTTGAAATT
>CAZTGJ010000153.1:0-7873 GCA_964613025.1 uncultured Thermoplasmata archaeon
GTTTGAATTAGACCATCAAACGAAAGAAGTCGTCGCCGAAGGCGACTTTCTTGCTGTTTAATATGCTTACTGCATAGTAATAAAATACCATAAGGGTTATAATAGAGATTGGCCTTGTTCTTGCTACCGTGTATCTCTCGCACATTCGTGTCTGAGGAATGCGTGGAGGACAAAACATGAAAACACTACCTATAGAAGCCGCTTTCTCATTGTTAGTGGCTATGCTATTTTTACTGCCATCAGCAGTAGCGCTCGGTTCGACTTCCGAGGATGGTGATTTTTCCATTCCGGAAGCAGTGATAGACGAACCGTTGCAGGAGTCACAGGAATCCGAATCCGAGGATGAAGCGGATCCCGGGGAATCACAGGTCCCGGATCCTATCACCGAGGGACAGGATAAATCCTTGCTCGTGCCTTACGGTCAGAACATAGCAAATCCTAAGAAGGACGGGACAATCTCATCCAGAGGCCCCGATACCACAGTTGGAACCAAATCCTCTGTTATGGTCATCAGCAAGATCGGTCTTCACGATACCAACGAAGACCCTGTTGAAGAGCTCGATGACGGAGAGGTAGGAAAGGTTTCCGCCGAGGTTACCAACGAGGGTGGAAAGGGCGACGTCATGACCGATGTAGAGGTCGATTTTTATTACATCGACAAAGACGGTGATTCATACTACATCGACAGTGCGAACATCGATTACATCGAGGGTGAAGGGAACTCCTCCACCGCACTGGTTGACTGGACCGCTGATATGCTCGCCCGGGAGATCAAGGTCGTTGCAGATCCGGATGGAAGCGACGGCGGACCCACCGAAGCCTTTCAAGAGGTCAACATCACCCAGGCAGATTATGCCCAGAAACTCTACTGTCCGTATCCCAGAGGATCCGGAGAAGCCGGTGACACCCTGGACTACTGGATCAAGGTTGATAACATCGGAAAGAAATCCGATGATATCAAACTCGAGGTCGTGGGTGCCGGAACCTGGCAGGTCGAGTTCGACAACGGTCAGAGTACCAAGACCATCTACGGGCTCAGCTCCGGAGATCATAAGTGGGAGCAGGTTTCCGTGACCATCCCCAACGCAGCAGGCGGGGATTCATATCGTGAGGTCACCATCAAGTCCATCTCCCAGGGAGATAATGACAAGACCCGTTCCTTTGATCTGAGCACCACCGTGCTGAGGTCATCCCGCCCCATTCTTCTCCTGGATCGTGATCGCGGTTCAGCCGAATACGGAACATGGTGCGACACCACCAAGTACTGGGCGGCAGCCCTTGACGATGGTGGCTATGCGGGAATGTATTATCGTACAAATGGTGCCATCCCTGCGGATCTCAGCGGATACGATCTGATTCTCATACCCACCGGGTATGACTGGACCAGTGGTCTGCAGTCAAATGACGAGACCGCACTTATCAATTTCCTCAAGGACGGCGGATCCCTCTGGATCGGCGGTGCCATGTGGATGCAGGCATCCAATGAACCATCTTACGGGAAGACCACGGTTCACCCGCTGTTCTACCAGTACATGAACGTGTCCTGGGAAGCCCAGAGCCGTCATCCCCCGCAGCCCATCATCGGTGTTGCCGGAGATCCCGTGGGGCAGGGGAGATTCTACGGGAACAATTACATCTTCACCGAAGGACAGGACTGGGCCGAAGCAGTTTGGCCCTACTCCAACGATACCTGGAGTGCGGGAACCTTCAACTTCGGAGATCAGTACGTGGGAATGAGGCATCACTGGCAGGGGAATACCCCGGACAAACCAAAGGAGTACAGAACTGCCTATACCGGTATCGATCTCGCCCAGGTGGGGGATACCTTCGAGAAGGACGAGAATGGCTGGTACGGCCATCCCGACAGGACCGATATGATGTACAACACGGCAACCTGGCTCGGGGTTTCACCCCCGATGCCCGAGGCCACCGATCTCGCAGTGAGCGATATCGTGGATCCGGCAGGTGAGTACATCTGGCCCGGCGAGACCATGGATATCAATGTGGAAGTTTCCAACTTCGGTATCAAGGACTTCGAGAGCTCCTTCACCGTAACCGTGGAGATCGAGGCAACCATCGGTTCCACCTACACCAAGACCCTCACTCAGAACGTGGATGCCACGAACAACCCGATCCCGGCACGAGGCTGGGCATATCCGGGGAAGACTGTTGTTACCCTGGAATGGGACGTTCCCAGCGATGAGGATGTAACATATGAGTTCACCGCATCAGTTGGAAATGACGACAACAACGACAACAACGAGATGGTGGCTGAAGCCACCTCGAAGAAGGTTTACGACGTCAAGACAAATGGCGCATACTGGGAATGGCGGTTACACTACTGGCTTACCGCCGTGAAGGACACCCCTATCCGGATCGATGTGGAAGTGGAGAACGTGGGAGCACGGTCTGCTACATTCACCACCTACGTCGATATCATCGACCCATGGGAATCCGGAACACTCGAGCGGCTCGAACGGGAGATCACCCTGGGAGCCGGTCACGTACGAACGGTTTACTTCACATGGACCCCGGACAAGGCTGCCGGCTGTCGGGACGCAACCCAGTCCTGGCGTGTGAACTATGCATCCGACGGTCCACCCTACTGGCTCGATGTAGGTGTGGAGATCGAGGATGATGAAAGCGGCAATAATGCTGTCAAACACTCGGTGGGAAGTTACGGCTCCAATGTTGGTGACATAACGGTTGTCGACTGGTACGAGAGCGGGGAACAGGGAGTCCACGGATGGGATCTTCAGGAACCCTGGCACTGGACACCAATGTTCACCATGGGTGGAGAATTCGGAGTCTGGCACGGGAACAAGACGACTGTCGAACTCGGAGCACCCCGCTACGATGACAGCACCAAGGGAATCATGACCTCTTCGATCCTGGACTGGTCACAGTATTCCGCTGTCCGTTCCGATTACCTCTACGTCACCCAGATGAGGAGCCCGGATTACGTTTCCATCCAGATTAAGAAGTCAGATGAGGCCGACTACTGGAAGGACGCTCCCCACAATTACTACGCCAATTATTCCATCGACCGTGGTAATGGAGGGTATCTGAATAACGGGAACAACTATGCGGATTATACTGGGCATGAGACCCAGATCCGCTGGTGCTTCAACTCCGACGCTTCCAACAACCACATCGGATTCACCTATGATGTGTTCATGATCATGGCAACTGCCGACAACTACTTCGACAGGGATCTGATCATCGATGATATCACTGTGGACCCGCTGGTTGGAGATATCAACGAGGAACGGACCATCAAGGTGACCGTGAAGAACATCGGTGAGATCGTTCCCGATTCCAGCTTCCGGATATGGATGAATCTTACGGATGACGAGGGCAATGACCAGAATGCCTATCTCTCACCCAGTAAGAACTATCAGGATGTACCTCAGGACAGCGAGTTCAAGAAGGGTTCCACCAAGACCGTTGAGTGGGACTGGTTCCCGGAAGAATATGGGATCTATGATATCGAGTGTTCTGTTGAATGGGATCAGGATGAGTTCCCAAATAACAACATGCTGGAGAGTATCGGACTTGTTCAGTTCTACTTCTTCTTCGATGACATGGAGAACGGGAACCCACCGCCCAAACCACCTTCACAAGGAGGAGGCAATTATGATCCGTGGGTGTCCGGTACCGAGGACTCCAACGGAAAAGGCGGCGATCGTGCCACCGATGACTGGGAGCAGGGAACCCCTGTGAAGGGCCTCAACCGGGCCTACAGCGGTGTCACCTGCTGGGGAACGGTGATGGATGCCTTCTACTCCAACAACAGCAAGGACAGCTCTTACATATCGATGCACATCGATCTGCGTACCGCAAAGGATCCATATCTGCTCTTTGCACACTGGCTCGAGATCGAGGCCCAGGGATACGACACCGCATACGTTGAGATCCAGGAGGTTGGGTCCAGCGGCTGGACCGCTCTCTGGCAGAATCCGGAACCCGAGAAAGAGATGTTCAAGACCAACGGCTGGAAGATGGTGAACATCAGTCTTGTCGACTGGCAGCTCAAGGACATCAATCTCCGGTTCAGGCTTATGAGCGACAGTGATGTGTCGTACCCCGGATGGTTTGTGGACGATGTTGGGATATCCGGTATCACTCCGCCCGACTTCGATGCCCGTATCGACTCGATTGAAGTCACTCCATTCTACGAGGGTAACATCCCGCCCAGTGAGAGTATCGTTATCGATACAACGGTGAGCAACATCGGAACCCGTGACAGCGGCGGCAGCCACAAGATCACGGTGAGCGGCAAGGTCTTCAAGGTCTCGGGTACATCCGAGAACAAGATCGCCGATCTTCCGGCCCAGGAAGTCCAGATCAACAGTGGCGAGCGTTCTATCGTCTCCTTCAACTACCAGCTCCCTGCCGGTAACAACATCAAATACCGCATCGAGATCGAGGTAGTGTACGATGGTGAGGAAGCAAAGTACCACGGTGACAATATCGATGATATCACCCTTTGGGGTAAGAAGCTCCATGATGCCTCCATCGATCGTCTCTATGTTACCCCGCCATTGGAAGATGCAGGCTTCCCGCGTGTGGTCACCGCAGTGGTCACCAGTCACAGCAACATCCCCGAGGGATTCGACAACGATTTCTTCATCGACTTCTCAGCACGGTACCTGGGTGAAACCCAGATAATTGCCTCTGGGAGCATACCCGTGAGACTCCAGGTCGGTGAGACCCAGGAGATTAGCTGGAACTGGACCGCATACACCTATGGACTCTATGAGGTCACCGCTGAGGTGGACCTTGACGACGACGACAACAGCGGTCCCGGACATGAGAACATCCGTATCATCGAGGTGGCAACGGTTGAGAAGGAATTCTCCGATACCGTTGACAATCCTGTGGTGAGCGGCGATGAGTACTATGATGTCTTCTGGAGTGATTTCGCAGGTTCCGAGAGTGCATCCGGCTGGCACAAGGTCAACCGCGGGTATCTCTCACGATGGAGCTACTACGTGGGCCGCCCGTCCACCTGGAGCTACACCGGATCCATGAATGCCGAGCTCATCAGTGAGCCCATCAATCTGGAAGGTGTCCAGGGTGCAACCATGCGCTGGTACACCCAGTTCCATGTTGAGGGAGGAGCCTACGATAACCTTGTTGTCTACTTCAGTGATGATGACGGCGAGAACTGGTACGAGCAGATCAAGTATCCGAAGGACAACTACCGGAACAGCAGCCAGTATCCCAACAATGATAATGGGTGGCTGCAGATGGAGGAACCCCTGGAGAACAGATTCTACACCGAGAACTTCCGTATCAAGTTCCGATTCGTTTCCGATCGTGCTATCAATTTCCTTGGTGTGTTCGTGGATGACATTTCCATCTATGTCACCAGCTCCGACAAGAATCACGCACCGGTTTCCCGCTTCACAGCGGACTGGCTCGATGATGACGGAGATTCCAAGGAGACTGCCTACAGCAAGCGTCTGATCGATCGTCCACTTCCCGAGTTCGACGAGATCCGCGGCAACACAGCCTACCAGAACCTGCCCATCCCCGAAGGCGGCAAGCAGGGCGGCGTCGGCTACAATGCCGACGATGGTCTCAGCGACGTGATCCGCTTTGATGCCAGTTTCAGCTACGATCCGGATCGCGAGCACGAGGGCATGTCCTATCTGTGGGACTTCGGCGACGGTTCAACCGGTAACGGTATGACCGTTGAACATCAGTACACTGATATTCCTGCCGAGAAGTTCTTCGAGGTGACCCTCGCCGTGAAGGACGAGGAAGATCCGGCCATCTCCACCTTCGATACCTTGTTTGTCTGGCTTGGGAACAGCGCCCCCGAGGTGAAGTTTACCATCACCGACAGCTTCGACACCTCGCACATCCTGAACGATGAGTTCAATGTGGATGTGTTCTACGGTGACACCCTGAAGCTGATCTCCGATGTGACCGACCCCGAGAACGACCGCATCATCTCTTATCAGTGGGACTTTGCGGAGAAGGGCAAGTCCACCATGACCACCGACACTCTCGATGTTGTTGACTTCATTGTTGGTGAAGATCACCTGTACCGTGACAAGGACGGCGATATCCCGGTGATGCCCCCGTACAACAGCAACCCTGTTGTCTACACCATCACCCTGACCGCCATGGACAACAACCTGAACTCGGGGAGCTATACCCTGAACGTCACGGTGTTCCCCTATGCCATGGAGACCTTCACTGCCAAAGTGAAGCTTGGCGAGACACTCCTTGATGCGACTGTCGATCTTATCTGGCGCGGTCTTCCTGACGAAGCTGCCCCCAGCAAGCAGTACATCAGCCCGAGTAAGCCTGTGTTCGTGCATGTTGATCCCACAGAGAGTCCTGATCCGAACCTTGGAAACCGCGGCGGTATCGGTCTTGTGTATGACATCCGCTCTGTTGGCTGCCGTCTGCAGAATGGTGAAGAGGGCTTCATCAGCGCCGAGATCAGTCTTCCGATCCTGACCTCCGACCTGGAGGCTATCGGTGATTCGTTCTCGCTGCAGGATGACCTTCGTCTTGAACGGTACGATGAGATCGAGAAGCGTTTCCTTGTTATCGAGGACAGCCATGTGATGGCTGATGGTGGCGTGAAATATGTGGTTGGTGAGGTAGATCACTTCTCCATCTACACGGCCATCGTTGATTCCATCTACACCAATGATCCCGAGGTCCAGCCCGATCTGTCCGTCTTTAAGATCGAGTTCTCCCGGTCCCCAGCCCAGAACGGGCATGATGTTGAGGTGCGAGCCTTCATCAAGAACACCGGGAAGATCACTGCCAGGAACGTGGACGTGAAGATCTACGACGGCGACGATCTCATTGGCGATCAGCGTATCGACATGGTTGGCGCAAGCGGCGATGTTGTGGTCGTGAGGGAGACCTTCACGGTAGCGATGCTCAATCCTGATTCGCCCTTCGAGAACCACCAGATCAAGGTGTTCGTGAACAAGCAGCGTGCCATCAACGAGGGATCACAGAACTACAAGAACAACGAGGATTCTCAACTGTTGGTTGTGACCACGGTTCAGACGACGACCCCGTCCTTCGAGAGTACCTCGATGATGATGGTTGTGTCCTCGTTGATTGTTGTAATAGCCAGCATGGTTGCAGTGACCCGGACAACGCGTCGAAAGGAAGAGGAGTAACCCTCCTCTCCTTCTTTTTTCTTTTTTTTTCTCTATCTTTTTTTCTCTCCCAGAGTATTCTCTCTTTTTTCTTTTTTTCAAGATTGTATGGATTGAGAGGATTACACTGATGAATGAATTCTGAGGTTTTGCTGGCGGTCTATACTTCCCCCCCCACCCCCCTTTCCCCAATAATTTGGTCTCCCCCCCCTTCCCCCCCCGCCTCCAGTTCCGATATCCGTTCCTGATCCGATCAGAATAGAACACACAAAAATTTAAAAACCGGACTCGGAGATGAGAGCATCCTTTTCATGCAGGTGTGATCTAGCCTGGTTTAGGATTTTGGCCTTCCAAGCCAAATGCTCGGGTTCGAATCCCGGCACCTGCATATACGTTTTTCACATAGTGAAAACTCTACTTGGCACCTTGTTTTCGAACTCCCTGAACGAAGGCGAACGAAGTGAGCCTTGAGTGAGTTGTGACTAAATTATTGAAACGCAGTTGAAATAATGTCACATTAAGTTTTCCCTGCAGGCTTTTCTTAAAAGGCTGCGTTCGAATCCCGGCACCTGCACGTTGGTAATCACCCCTCCTCCTTTTCCTCCCACCCTTCTTGCCGCTTATTATTAGAATCTCTCAGACCCAGATAGATGAGGAACAGAATACCCCAGGGACCCCAGCAGACATACATCCCCGGATCCTGAAGTGTAATCGCTATCAGGAAGAGAGTGAAC
>CAZTGJ010000154.1:0-7715 GCA_964613025.1 uncultured Thermoplasmata archaeon
TCACTCAGGGAATGAAAATCGCACTTACTTCACATGGCTGAACTCTTACCTTTTTGGGAAAAGTTATTATATATAATTGAAAATGGTGATAAATTGATGATAATAACAATGAATCAGCGATTACAAATCACAATATTCGGACTATTTTCTTTACTACTTGTTTTTGGAAATGCCACTGGTGATGTAATTACTGTGGATGATAATGGCCCCTCTGATTATTCAACAATTATTGATGCGATCTCAAATTCAACAGACGGAGATATTATTTATATTTATGAAGGTAATTATAATGAATCAATTACGATTAACAAATCAATTCAGCTTATTGGGAATGGATCAAATGTTGTGAAGGTATTTTCAAAGGATTCCGTTATAGGAATTAATATTATTGCACATAATGTATCATTGAATGGCATCTCAATAGTTGGAGAAAGCAAGAGTGGATCTAAAGGTATTGCAGTAAATGGGAATCGGACCTTTATCCATTCCATTGAAATCAATAGTTTTCATTATGGAATTATTGTAAATTCGGATAATAATTCGGTATCAAGTACCAATAGTATTAATATTATTCTTGATGCATTGAGATTGCTTGATGCTCATTACAATGTGATAGAGGACAATAACTTTTCAAATACAAAATTATTCGGTATCTCTCTAATTGGTTCCTCGAATAATGAAATAAATTCAAACTTGATTCAATATAATCGTGGTGGAGGTGTTCTCATTGAGGATTCCAAAGAAAATGATTTTCTATACAATGACATATGCTTTAACAACTATGGAATTAATATCATTTCAAATTTAAACCTTGAAAAACAGAAATCAGAGAATAATAAAATCAATTTTAACACTATTGTTGGGAATGATAAATATGGACTGAATGGTACGTTGAATAAAGGAATACCTATTGATGCCTCAAAGAATTATTGGGGAAGTTCTTCCGGTCCATTTCACTCAACTTCAAATGCTAAGGGTAAAGGAGAGAATGTGTCGGGAGATGTTGAATTTTCACCCTGGCTGGATGAGGATGGTAATGAAATTGAGTTGGATGGAGAGAATGATGATGAGGATAAGTTCATTCCATCAATCATTGTAGTCGAATTCATTTTGTGTGCAATTATTATTTACCTTGTAAAAATAATTGGAGAGGTCGGTAAGAGGAAATACAGTTTAAATAAACACATAAAGGACAATTAACGTTTTTAACATGGATTGCAGGACAATTCATCCCGCAAAACCTTAATTATTATATCGTCGTGAAAGAGGGGGCAACGTCGTACCCCCTCTCTCCGTCCGTCTTACCCCGAAGGGGTCTGCCCAGCTTGGCGGAACGAAACCGGGAGCCGGGGAAGGGGCGAAGCACCGACCCGGCGAAACCTATGTTCCGTCAGCGGGTGAACACGATTGAGCGAGGGAAGGAGAGAGAGAGGAACAGGAATTTCCTGATGAGCGGGGAGGGGGACCAGGGTGGGATATGCACAGGTGGAGGTACATCGTGGAGGGCAAAGCTAAAGATTGTGAAAAAGGCGTGGATTTCCATTTCCCCGAGAGGGCTGACACCATCATTATGTTTTAGAAAAACTTTTAAAGAAATTTAGTTCTCCCTCGCACAACAAAATAGGTTTTTTTGAGGTACTCTCAATGAAAACTGGAGTTCAGAACATAATAATTAAATTAATTGACCCAGAGGTTAAAGAATCTCTTTCCGAGATAATCGAAGACCCAGAGGCATTTCACGGTACTGAAATCGAGGACGAGAACGAAATTGAGATTTCCGGCAGAGCGTTCGAGATCATTGAGAGAGAAGGGAACGGATCGATCGGACCGTGGACACAGATCATCCTGAAGGTGGATGCAAATGAAACACCAATAGACATGGTCATTCTCATGGATACCTCCTACAGCATGATCACGGATTTCGATGATACCACCCGGTTCGATCTCGCAGTCAACGGGATAATCGAGCTCATTGGAGTAAAATCCAAGAAGCTCATAACCGGGGTCATGGCCTATGGGGTCGATTGGGAAATGTCCCTGGACATGACCAATGCACGATCATTCACAAAAAAGAAACTCTCCGATCTGAGGAAGGAGCTCAGCGAAACCAAACACAAAGGAAAAGCCGCAGTGGGGACAGCCCTCGGTGGTGCCTCAGAAGTGTTTTCAATCAAGGGTCTCAACGATCTGAAGGCCGTTGTGATACTCAGCGATGGGGCCGATGAAATCGGACCTAATCCACTGAAAGAAGCCGACAAACTGTCCTCAAGAGGAATATATATATATCCCTTTTACCTCGGGGAGGAAAAAGATCAGAAATCCCTTACTATCTTTGAACGCATTGCAGCCAAGAGCCATTCGAACCTCTTTTCGCTCTATGATGCAGCCGCCCAGGAAAAAAGGCGATTGATACGGGCATCATTGAAATCAGCGGCACATGAAGAAGAAAAGGCAAACGGTGAAACTGAACCTGTTGATGCGGATCAGGATAATGGCGATGAAGGTAACAGTGAAGGTGATGCGGACAGCATACCGGAACCAGATGATTCAGATGAAGGGATTTCCGATAACGAGAATGATGAAAACGCACGTACACTGGAAACAGATATTGAAGGACCGGAAAAGCTGGAAATACCCTCTGGCTCGGAACTCTTTCTTCGCCAGCTTCGAGAGTTGGGAAGTGGTCTCTCCTTTACCATACAGGAGAGGGGAGGCGGATTCCTGTCGGACGATGATAGCGACGTCCAGGTTATCAAGGCCGGGATCCTCGTGAAAGACGTCGAGGAGCCGGAGAACAACGATCCAACCTTCAATAGAACCCCAAAGATATTTGATGCTATCAAGAATTTCATTGAATGGGTCAAAGGTCTCATTTGGTAAAAATGGGGGCAAATCATGAGTATGTATACCTACCAAAACAGTTCAGCAGCCTCGGACAACGAAAACTATGAGGATGCCGATGAATACGAAACCGCAGAATATGATTCAGGAGAGTACTATTCAGAGGACTCCGGTGACGGAGAGTACTACGCTGAAGAGGAACCTCAGTATTACCCTCCCCCCCCACCGGGTCCCGCACGTGGTCCGGTAAAAAAGAAGAAGGCTAAAGGGAAAAAGGGAGCCAAAGCAAAAAAGGTGGCCAAGGCCAAGAAGGCGAAAGCGAAAAAGGTAGCCAAGGCAAAAAAAATCAAAGCAAAGAAAGGAAAGCCAAAGAAAGGCAGACCACCCGCAGGGAGAAGGCCACCACCAGCACGGGCACCTGGCCCCCCGCCACCACCCCCACCACCTGCATATCAGGAATATGTCGAAGAGGGGTACGAACAGACCTATAATGAAGGGTATACAGAGTCCTATCCGCAGGAGGAGTATTATCCCATGGACGATCAGGGTGTGGTCATCGAGGATCAAGCCATGATCGAGACCGTTGTGGCAGAAGAGGCGGATACCTCTAAGAAATCCTACCAGAGACTCACCGACGACCCTATTTACTCCATTGAGGAAAAGATAGACAGGATGCTCATGGGCAAGGAACTTTCCCTGGCTGAACGATTCCAGAGGAAGTTCGGGGAAGAGTTCGTTATGGAGGATAGTGGTCCCCTAACGAGTTATACCCCCCGTGACTTCGATTCCGAGGAAGATGGATCCGAGGAAAAAGAGAAAACCCGAAAGGGTAAAGGACCTGTTGCAAAAAAGAAGGAAGAGAAGTCCAAAAAGGAGAAAAAGGACAAGAAAGGGAAGAAAGAGAAAAAGAAGGTAGAAAAAGGTGAGAAGAAGGCCAGCCGGTTCGGTGGAATGAAGTTCGGTGGTGGGAAGGACAAGGCAAAGAAAGGTCTGACCGTTGCTGAGCTTATGGGCAAGACATCCAGCGGTGATAAAAAGAAGAAACCCACGAAAAAGGTTTCCGATATCATCAAGAAACCCGAACCCGTTGCCGAAGAATCAGGAATGGACATCGATGATTTTACAAATTTCAAGTCCGTTGTGGACGATCTGCTGGAAAATCTTCCCGAGACTGACCTTGAAAATTTCACCTCCGGTGACGAGTTCAAGATCTATGAACGAGTCGGAACGGCAGATGATTTCACAGATGAGGATAATGAATACATTGCGGTAGTTGACAATCTACTGGAAAAACTCCCGGAAGATATCGTGAACGAGTTTATGGAGTCTGAGAACTTCAAGCTCTACCAGAAAGTTGTTGAATGGGGGAGTGAATAATGGGATTACTGGACAAGGCCAAAGAGAAGAAGCAGGAAGAGGGGGAAGCAGCCCCTGAACCCGAAGTGAAGGAATCCGAAACCACAGATACGGAGACGAAAAAAATTCCCCTGAAAAAGAAAGTGGTGAAGAAGAAAGTCGTGAAGTCACCAGGGAAGAAGAAGCTCGCCAAGAAACCGGGAATGAAGAAACCTTCCCTGGGCAAGAAGAAGCCCATGAAGAAAAAGGCACCGAAACCCAAGAAGGAGAAGGCGCCCCCGGCCGAACCTTTCATCGAAGGTCTCCCGGAGAACCTCGAGTTCGCTTCCGTAACTTCGCGGATCGTTGCCCAGGTCATTGATGGGATCATACTCTTCGTTATTCTGGCGTTCATCGGTATCATTCTGTTAGTAACAATAGAGGATCTTGGTCTTTGGATCACCCTAGGTCTCTATTTCCTCCTTCCGATCGTCTATTTCATGACGATGGAGGGAAAGGACGGACAGACCGTTGGGAAAGGAATGGCCCATGTGAAGATCATTTCGCTGGACGGTAGGCCACTCACACCCAGCCGGGTAATGAAATCCGCTATTGCGAAAGGTCTGCTCTATCCGATATTGAATATTCTCGATGCAGTATTCGGAGTATTCATCCAGCACACGGATACCAGGCAGAGATACACACAATACGAGACAGATCTCATCGCCATTGTCGTTGAAAAGAAGAAGGTCAAGTTCGGCGAATATGATGACGAGGAAGAGGGCGAGAGCGAGGAAGGAGAGGAACCCGAAGGTGCTGATGAGGACGTCTCGGATGGGGAGTCAGACGCACCTGCGGATGATGTCTCCGAAGAATCCACGTAATCGAATTCGTTCCCTTCGTCAGAGACGAACCGAATTTTCGATGGTCTATTTCTGACCAGCCCCGAACCTTCGGGGATGGTCCCATTTATTATTTTCATTAATTTAAAATACAATATATCTCCAACTTACCAATAGAATTTTCAGTAGAATCGATCAAACATCCACTCCGATCCACTTTACTATCCTTACATCAAGGGGGGGTGGCAAATTGTGGGGGGGGAATAATGCTGGAGCTACAAATGAAAAGATGAAAAAAAGCCCAGGCTCAAAGATCTTAGAATGTATTCCCGGGATATGATATTCTGGAAAGAACTATTGAAAATCGTGGATCAATTTGGCCACGCGTTGTACCCATAATGAGAGTTCTTCCGTGTTCTTTTCCCAGGAAAGAAGGTCTTTCTTCCAATCATCATTTGTGAGCAGAACCTTCTCCCTGAAGTCCTTGTTCACCGAGAGGGTAATGAAGGATTTGTAGTCACATCCGTACTTGGATTCCATAACATCGATCGAATTCTTGAACTCCTTCATCTTCTCGGTAGTAAGTTCAACAACATAACGTTTCAAGGCTGCTTTTGCCAGTTCGTCGATGTTCCCAAAATCCTCCAGGATTTTAAGATAATCATCAGGAATCTCAATGGATGCCATGTGCACAACTTTATCCAAGCACTATAAAAAATTAACCTGTTTTACTTCGCTTTCGATCCTGAATCCACCTGCGCCAGAAAAGGGAAATTCGCATTTTCACCTGTTCTGCCATGCCTTCATGAATTGTTCGAAGGAACGATCATAGGTTCGCTCCACTTCAGGAGGGAAACAACACCCTGGAAGTTCCCGCCTGCTCAGGTGAGATCGAATGCATTCACAGCAGATCCCATGTTTGGAGCAGGAGGTGTATGTACAGGTGCATTTTGACTCATTCAAGGATTGCTTACATTCCATGAACCCCTGAACCGTTTTGTCCTATAATATTTTTCCATAGAACAAGGGAGTCCTTCATCAGCTTTCGGTAACCCTGGTCAGGATTGCTGAGATGTACCTGTAGAACTTCTCCACTGACGGGACATTGACCCTTTCCGTGGGGGAATGGGGATGTTCGATCTGGGGTCCGATAGATACCGCATCCATTCCCGGGAACTTCTCCTTGATAAGACCGCATTCGAGGCCGGCATGAATTGCCTTCTTCTCGGGCACAGTCCCAAAGAGGTCCTCATGGACATCGGCAACGATCTTCAGGATACTTGAATCAAGATCTGGCTTCCAGCCGGGATAACTTTCCGCATTGTCCACCTCAGCTCCTGCAAGGCTGCCTATGGCCGAATGCATACTCCTTCCCCATTCCAGGGCGGATTTGATGGAGGATCGGGTTGACATGTTGAGGTAGAGATAATCCTCCTCCAGCGTCATGATCGCAAGGTTGGTCGATGTTTCCACCAGTTCGGGAATGTCCAGGGACATTGCCAGTACTCCGTGCGGAATGATGGTGAGTATGTCGATGATCCGTGCACTGGATTCATTATCCACGGCTGTATCCGGCAGGGATGTTTCCGTGAAATCCGCGGTCATTCCGGGATCGATGGGTTTGAACTCAAGCTTCAGATTCTCGATCTCCTGATGTGCTGCGGCCAGGAATGCCTCCGCCTTTTCTTCCGGAATGAGAATGGTTGTGTGGGCCTCCCGGGATATGGCGTTCCTCATGCTTCCCCCTTTGAGTGATACGAACCGTATGCCTCCGGATATGGATTTGTTCCCCATGTTGATCATCCTGATCAGACACTTGTTCGCATTGGCCCGGCCTTCGTGAATGTTCACTCCGGAGTGGCCGCCTTTGAGACCTGAAACCTGTATGGTCATGGCAGTATAGCCAGATTCCTCTGATTCGGCTCGGGGTCCCTTCACCGGGGTTCTCTTTATCGGAAGCTTGTATTTGGTATCTCCTCCACCGGCGCACCCGATATACACGGTTCCCTCCTCCTCGGAATCCATATTGATGATTATCCTTCCCTTCAGCAGGTCCCCGGAGAGGGCGAAGGCACCGGTCATTCCGGTCTCTTCGTCAACAGTGATCAGGAACTCCAGCGGTCCGTGGACCAGGGTCTGATCCTCGATGATCGCAAGCATGACAGCAATCCCGATCCCGTTATCCGCTCCCAGTGTCGTTTCATTTGCATACAGCCACTCTTCTTTGAGCAGGAACTCGATGGGGTCCTTGGAAAAGTCATGGACCTTGTGGGAATTCTTTTCACACACCATGTCCATGTGTGCCTGAAGCACAAGGGTCGGAGCATTTTCATTCCCTGCGGTTCCGGGTTTCCTGACCACGACATTACCCACACCATCCCTGGTATGGTCAAGTCCGAACCTGCTGGCAACTGATATGATGTAGTCACCGAAGGCCTGCTCCTCCTTGGAACATCTGGGTATCTGGCTGATCTCGGTGAAGTATTTCCAAACGATTTCCGGTTTCAAGTGAGTGATGTCATCGGTCATTGCAATGCTTCCGCAAATTATTGGCTTGAAAAAAATCAATCTCTATAAAGGGATTTCGGTATCACCCTCGGCACATCCCTCTTCTTTCCCCCCCCTCTCCTCTCCCCTCCCCCCACCGTAAGAGTTCAGCCATGTGAAGTAAGTGCGATTTTCATTCCCTGAGTGATG
>CAZTGJ010000155.1:0-7714 GCA_964613025.1 uncultured Thermoplasmata archaeon
GAGCCGATTGTATCCATATTCAATAATATTTTACCGTTAAATTCCTTACGACTCTATGGATATCCCTTTTCTATTTTGGCTGCATGTGTTCTCGAACACATTCGTATTGTTCCCCAAAACGCTGATTCCCGGGTATTGCAACTCATCCTCGCTTTCTTCATCAAAGGTCGATGAATCAATCCCTTTCACATGAAATCCGCTGATGTTGCACCCATCAACCATGATACTCACAACGGCAGCCGAATTGTTGCCTATGATCCGGGTAGTTTCGGATCCATTCCCAATCAGTGAAATTCTCTTGTCGATGATAATTATCTCATGATACTCCCCGTCGAACACCCGTATCGTATCCCCGATCACGGAGGCATTGATCGCATCCTGAATGGACGAATGGTCTGCCTGTCCGTTATCATCCACTGAGATAGTTCTCGATTCCCCAGTGTGAGCCATCAAGATAAGCAGGACCCCGAGGGCTGTCAGGATGAGCAGCAGACTGAGGCATCCACTTGTTGAAAGGTAGCGGGTCTCAGTTTTCTTCGATCCCATAGTATTCATTGATACCATTTCATCGGCTGGTGATATTTATAATGATTGGGAAACCGTTTGCTGAACGAACCCCCCCCTCCTCTTTCCCCCCCACGATTGGTTTTTCTTATGTGTAAAGGGGGAAAATGTTTTTTATAATATGAAGTATGCAGTTCTTATCAGGAATACAAGAGTACGAATAATTATCCAAGAGTGATTCTATGAACAAGTGGATCTGTGAAAGCTGCCGAGACGGCCCCTGCGAATTCATCACCAAACAGAACGACATCGTAAAATCTTTTTGTATGCCTCACGGCGAGATCGAAGAAGCGAATTTCAAGATGCTCATCGACCTCGTCTGAATGATCACGAGTACGAGAATGGAGAATTCCATGGCTGAAAAATCACTGTACGATTACGACAAAACGAATCCATCGGCGCCCAAGGGGGGTGGGGAGTGGAAGGATGGCTACTGTACCATCTGCACAACGGTAAAGGCTCCCTATCTCTGCGTGAAATGCGGAAGCATGGTGTGTTCGGAACATTACGTGAGCATTATGGGATTGTGTGTGGACTGCGCTCCGGTAAAGGACACCGGTAAGATATTCAAGATCAGCGAGCCACTGAACTCAAAGAAACCACCCGGGGCAACCGAGCCAACCATCCAGGACGTGGCAAAGAAGCTGAATTCAAAGAGAGAGGAAGAACCTCCCAAGGACACACTGATCGTGTACAGGGATGGGAAGAAACCCCCTGTCCGGAAAGCAAAGCAGGCCAGACCCCGCAAAAAAGATAGTGAGATGGGAATAGACTGGGTGTGATCATGGGAGAACTTGCGCAGTTGTTGATCTCCTCGGGAGCCGTAAAATTCGGGGATTTCACCCTTACGTCGGGAAGGAAAAGCTCATTCTATGTTGATGTGAAGAAGGCTTCCACAAAGCCGGAAATCCTTGATCAGATCGCACGGGAAATGTCAGAACTCGTGGGCAATGAGAATCTGCTGGCCGGAATGGAGCTGGGTGCGGTTCCCATCGTGGTTGCCCTTGCACTTGAAACAAAGAAGGACTACGTGATCCTTAGGAAGGGGAAGCGGGAACACGGGACCGGAAGGCAGATCGAAGGGGATTTTCATCCCGGAGAGAAGGTTCTTATCGTGGAGGATGTGGCAACAACCGGAGGATCGGCAGTCCGTTCCGCAGAGATCCTCAGGGAGGCAGGGCTCATTGTAGATCGTGTTCTGGTGGTGGTGGACAGGGAGGAAGGAGGCAAGGAATCCCTGGCCGAAATAGGAGTCGAACTTCTGCCCCTGGTGCGAATGAGCGAGCTGAAGAAGGATTAACTGGGGTCCTTCGTCCTTTATTGTTCAGTGGATTCTTTCGTTTCTTCGGTCGGTTCTGGAGATCCTATGCCTGCCTCAGAAGGTTCAGGCGATTCTTTCAAATCATCTGATGGCTCTTTGGGCGGCATCTGTGTATCCACCGGATCTACCGGTTCTTTTGGTTCCCCTGACAGCTCCACCGATTCTTTTATCTCATCAGTTTCCCCAACAGATCCCTTCTTTTCCTCTGGTGACGTCAGGGGTGCTATCGGTTCTTTCTCCTTTTCACCCCCAACTTCTTTCGCGGGGTCCTCACAGACAAGGGCATGTTCCTCGATCTTATGTTTCACATCTGCATGCCGCTGGAAATAACATGGATCATTCTTCTTCACCCATTTAGCCCAGAGACTCAGGAATGTCGGAAGCACAAAGACCGACGCGATGAGGCTGAAACCGATGGCCAGGGCACTGATGGCACCGAACTTCTTCATAGGTGGAATGGGTGCGAACACCAGGATACCGAATCCGCCAATGGTGGTGATAGCCGCACCGAATAGCGCGGCTCCGGTATTGACGACTGTGCTGGTACATGCCTTGTCGATATCATCCAGCTCGGCTAGATCCTCGACGAAACGGTGAGTAACATGGATTCCATAGGTAATTCCCAATCCCACAGTCATCGAAGCGATCATTATCGTCATCACATTCAGTGGCATTTGGATAATGTACATGGAACCGAACACCCAGAAGATCACCAAGATAACAGGGATCTCAGTGAGGATACCGAGAACCAGGGATTTGTCGGTGACATAGAATACGATCGTCAAAACAATTGCTGCTACAACCACGGTGATAAAGAGCGACTGCATACCGCTTCTCTCGATGGATGTAATAATCACGTTAATCAGAATGGGTTCGCCTGTGGCAATGACCTGGTCTATCTCACCTTCTTTTTCCAGGGTCTCCAGAGGTTTGATATCCTTCTCGAGCTCCTTTTTGATTTCCCCGGCCTTTGCTCCATTCTGTGTATTCACTCCGACTCTGATGACTGTACCGTCATAGGTGTAGGTAATGTTCCCGTCCGCCTCCTCATTCTCGATCCAGTGAAGTACGGTGATAACCTGCATCTCGTAATCTTCATGGGTCAAGAGGAATTCGAAGAGTCCGGAGATATTAGTGTCGGGAATCCCGTCATCATCAGTGTCCGAATCGATGTACATATCGGTAAAAGTGTCATTTTTCTTGTAATTCTCGTGATCTCCGGTTGCCACATGATTCATCAATGTGAGAATGGAATCAATAGGATTTTGCTCGTTGATGTTCTTATCATTCAGAATGTTCGTCTGGGTTTCGTTCATCGCCCTGAGCACGTCCGCATCGTCGATCTCGCCTTTGACGAGTATGTCTCCCTCCTCGGTCCCGAAGGCGAAATTATCAGTGAGGTACACGATATCCTCGGATATCTGTGCTCCTTCCGGAAGGAACTCGGTGAAATCGAACTCGGTGGTTAGCTGGGTTGCCATGATCCCGGATATCCCAGATATGATAACTACAAAAGCTATGACCGGGATTGGATGGTGTTCCGCAGCAACGGATCCCTTTGCCAGGAATCGGGCAAGAGCATGATCTCCCCCTGAATAGTCATTCTTTCCATTCAGAGGTGCATTCACATTTCCTTTCCCATTACTATTCGCTTTTCCTTTCCCATTACTATTCGCTTTTCCTTTTCCATTACCATTCACATTTCCTTTCCCATTTCCAGCGTTAACTTTCCTCTGGAGTCGTTTGGGAAGCTTTGGTTCAATACTGGTGTGATAGATCATCTTCGTTGCGGGAACGAAGGTTACCATGACAATGAACGCGCTGACGATCCCCACCAGTGCGAAGATCGAGAACTCCCTCATGGGCTGGATCTCAGACACCGTATTCGAACCGAAGGATATTCCCGTTGTGAGTGTTGCCAGGAACAGTGCGGCCCCTACTGAGAGTGTTGTGAGCATGAGGGCATCCTTGATGGACTTCCCATACATTTCATGCTCTTCACGATAGCGCATGACCAGATGAATTGCATAATCGATTCCCAGACCAAGGATCATAATGGGTACTGCATCGTACATGGCGCTGAACGTCAGACCGAGAATGACACCGATCCCGTTCATCCATGTGATGGCGAATACCAGGGCAAGGAGACTGATGAGGGTATCGAAGATGGAGCGATAGCTCAGGAAGAGGATAACGATGATGAGAATGAACACAAACATGAACAGGGTTCCCATGACCCCACCTGATTCCTCATCGATCTGCTGGCTGATGTACTCCTGTTCGATTATCCCCATCCGGTCCACACCTTTGAATTCCGTGTCATCAAAGATCTTGACAATTGCTTCGTCGGCCTCCAGAAGGGGATTGTAGCCCCCCTCCTCCACCTCATCATACCTTTCGTTATTGATGAAAATTAGCATCATCGTTCCCTTTGCCTTCACATCCCCCGTCTTGTTGAGGTTCTTCTGGAAATCCTTGGTGAGGAACATCCCAACATCCTCGGCGGCATTAGTAAGCATTTCATCGAGAGCTGCCTGATCGAGTCCCTGGAGGGTTTCAAGCATCCGATCATACGTGATGTCCTCTTCAGGCACTTCCTGATTTTTCAGCATGTTCGAGGCAAGAGCCGAGGAGATACTGGTGACATTACCGGGCTGGGGATGCAGGATATGGCGGACCTTCTCATTCTCTACAATCTGTTTTTCTACGGTGAGAATATCAATGAGAGCATCTTTGGTGAGAACATTCCCGTTGTCTCCCTGGACGATGATGTTCATGATGTCGATCTGAATCCCATAATTATCGGTGATATTATCATTCGCTATCACGTATTTATTATCAGGAAGCCATTGGCTCTCACTTTCAGTGTCCTTCTTTGTAAGTCCAAAGGAATCGGGAGTGGCGCTGATGGCCATCATGAGAATTGTGACAAGCAGGACAATCACGATTGTCAGTGCTGGCTTTTCAGTAACAAATTTTCCTAGGTTCTCATTCATATGTCTCACCATTGAGGATTGGTATTGTTCTGATTTGTAGTGCTGTTCCATGTTTGTAAATTGATTATGTCAATTTGATTATATCCGTATCTAAAGGGTGGTGTAAAAATGGTTCAATATATGAAATTGACCCCTAAACAAGCAGTGTGTTCAAGGTTTTTTACATAACCTTTTCGGTTATCGATTATAGCAGTATGGCTCCCCCCCCACCCCCCCGTTATAGAATCGTCGAAATCGTCGTTGTGGTCATAGTCGACACGTAATTGAATTGGCTGGTAATGTATGTAGATTGGATGCTGGTGATGAAAATAGGTGTATACATGCGAGAATTGGTGGCGGTGGAGGGGGCGGGTGGGGGAGTGAGGACTTGTCTGAGCTCCGGTTGAGTGCAAGGCACTCGATGAGGGCAGTGGAATGGAGTGACAACTTGTTGTCGATCCGGAAAACTTGTTGTCAAGGCGGATTACTTTAATGCTGGGTATGGATGCACGGTTAGGGTGTGAGATCTGGCAACCTAATTTCCTCGATTAAATCCACAATTCAAACAGAACGTAAACCTACCTTCTAACCGATTTCCGCAACCGGGACATTCCCACATGCCGCTGGTGGGGGGCGGGGCGGAGGAGGGAGTATGTGATGGAGCAGATGCGTGGTGAGGGGGTGGGGGGGAGGGAGGTGTTGGAACAGGTGCATGGGGAGAAGCCGGTACCTTCTGTTGATACTGGTTCACCTGACCCTGAACTGGCTGCTGTGCTGTCTGAACCGGTACTGGTCTTTGGCATGAATTGCAGAAATACTGGTTATGGCTTGGATAATACACTGCGGTACCACTGCACCATGGACACTGGGCGTTCTGCTGCCCGGACTGGTTGCCCATGGACTGATACATCTGCTGACCACCTGCCTGATACCCATTCTGACCACCAGCCTGATACTCTGATTGATATCCATTCTGACCACCGGTCTGGTTACCAGCTTGACCACTTGCCTGAAACTGTGGCTGGTACCCAAGTTGACCACCAGGCTGATATCCTGACTGAATAGGCTGCTGGAAGGTTCCAGGGCTGGGTGCATGTCCCTGCCCCATGGTCTGTCCTGTACCATATGGCTGATTGAAGGCATCACTATTTCCCGTCTCAGAACCGGATGATCGGCGCCGTGTGAACATGAAAGCCCCGATTCCGACGAAGGAAATGACGATGATGATACCTGAGATGAAGAAGTAGTTCAGTGAGCTGTCCTCACTTTTACCGATGGCGGAAGGGTTCGCATATCTCTTGTTGAACTCCTGGGCCTGGCTTACAGTTTCCGGGGTCAGGTTCATTGAAGAATACGGGATATTTGATACCAGTTCATCCTCTGAGAGATACTCGGTCTGGAACCGAACGATCCTGTGGTTCGTGGGGGAGTAGAAGTAATAACTTGTTGGCACGCCGTCACCGTAGCCGGAGTCATCGTCAGAATCGTCATCGGATTCGTTATCATATTCATCGTCATACTCCCCCTCCCTGTCATGCTCCTTGTAGACGATGCATTCCACGGAACTGCCGTCGGGCATGGTGACATATTCCTTTCCTACGATCTCCTGCTGGAGGGTTACCCACTCGGTGGTCTCCTGGATATCACCATTGACGAAAGGCGGACTGTTCAGCATCGGATCACGGAGGTCGAACCGCTCATAGTTGAGGAAGCTGTCCATTTCCATATCCGGAAGGTTGCCATCAAGGGATATCTTCACATACCCGTCATAGGTTCCTGAGGTGGTGACCGAATAGGTGAGGTTCCAGAGATCCCCGATATTCTCACTGGGGGGCTGGCTCTCGATCCCCGGGGAATAGTCGGCTCTTATATCAGCTTCCGCCTCCCAGGACCAATCCGTTGAGATATCATTGTACTGGACATCCAGGGTCTCCAGGGTTTCCTCCCCGGTTTCCCAATTGTAGTCCCACTCTCCCTCATCCTCGCTGATCCAGTTCACCGATCTCAAGGTCGCCTTACCGGCTGTTTCCATGGAATAGGTTTGTTTCAGGATGGCTAAGCTCTGGGCATCCCGGTATTCGAATCCATGTGCAAGGAGCGCGGCTTCACAATCAAGGATCATGGTCATGGTCTGCCGTTCCTTTGGCACATCCCAATCCCCTTCCTCATTCTCGGAGACGTTCTTGTAATGTCCTTCCCGATAGAACTGGCCTGTAATTTCAAAGGTGATCTTCCAATCAAGTCCGAAGCTCGTGGTGGTCTTGATCTTGTACTGGGGTGAGGTTTCCACCACTTCCGATATGATGTACATGCCCACGATCCCCTCACTATTCACCGTGAAATCCTCGAGCTCGGATTCCTCCATTTCGAATGCATCATCGATCAATTCATTGAGGAGCTCCTCATAATCAAAATCGAATGACAGATCCTCTTCATAGCCCAAGGCCCAGCTTTCCCCTTCCTCCCATCCCGGGTTTTCTGGAACGGCCTTTGCCGTGGAGAGAAGCGGTGTCATGGCCATCATCGAGAGGATTCCACATATGACCCACACGAGAGTGATGTTCGAACGATTTCGCTGTTTTCCTGCATTAACAGACATAGTGTAACTCCATTTATTTCGTACCTGTTCCTTCAACTTACCCTTTGTAGACCGCCGAACTTTCATGGGAACATGTCGATGTCCGCACGTCAGTTTCACACCGATCTACCGTGTCAGGGACCCTCTGCGCATGGGTTGGATCCCATTATTCTCTGCAGAGAGATATCCCTCTCATAATTCAACTGTTATATATCTTGTGGTTTTTCGTAAGAGTTCAGCCATGTGAAGTAAGTGCGATTTTCATTCCCTGAGTGA
>CAZTGJ010000156.1:0-7693 GCA_964613025.1 uncultured Thermoplasmata archaeon
GTAAAGCACCATAATATTAAAGTACCTTATAATAATTTTGCCATATTGAATCCAATATAGCTTGTAGAAACAAAAGTATATATATGAAACTTCTGCTACCATCTGTGATCACCATGATGGGGAGTTTTCGAAGAAAGGGCATGGAACAGCTAGTATTCATCTCAGCATTTATTGGAACAATCGTTGCCGTAAGCTTACTATTTGTTGTATCCTGTGGGACCGGTGATGCGGAAGCGAGAACGATCACTGTAGATGAAACGGGAGGAGGGGACTATCGTGATCTAGATGATGCCATCTATCAAGCATCGGAAGGGGATACAATTCACGTGAGAGCGGGGAATTATTCGGGGGAAGAGATAATGGGATATTTCCCTGATAATCTTACGATTAAAGGAGATGACAGGAATACCACAAGAATCGAGATAACCCGATCATATGTCTGGATATGGATTCGTAGTAACAACCTGAATATCTCGGGTCTCAATTTCAGTGCTGCTTCGGCCTCTGATACTCAGATCATGGCTCACAAAGGTTCGGGGATCAATTTCAGGAATTGTACGTTTTATCACATTGAAACGTTTAGGCTCAGTTATGATGCATGGAACTGTACCATAGAAAACAATATGTTCATCATGTCCCATTTCTTTTTCAATGCCAAAAGCCCTCTCAATATGAGCTCCCATTCCATTATCAATAACACGTTCAATGGAGAACCACTCCTGTATCTCACTGGGGAAAGCAACCTGCAATTATCCGGTACATTTGGTGGATTGATCCTGGTCAACTGCTCGAATATCAATATAAATGACTGGGATGATACCAATGAATCAAATGGAATCATTCTCCTATTCAGTAATAACATAACTATAGAGACCTGTTCGATCAGATCACGTGGTTACATCATCGACGTGGGAACATGTCAGGACATCAGGGTTAGTAACTCATCCATCAAGAGCGGAGATTCGAGTTCTTACATCTACAGTTGGTATTCATCTAGAATTGAAATACTGAACAATTCCCTGTTGTGTGGCATCCTGATCCTGGCAGGAGACGATCATGTGATTCATGACAATGAGATCATAGGAGTGAACGGAATGCTTCTCATGGCCTCACTGCATGCATCCATCGTGGGAAACACAATGGAAAATATGGGTATCAGGTTTTCCTCGCAGTCCTCCTCAAATCTGAATGTGACCAATTACCATCATGTGATCAGGGATAACACCATTGGAGGCCGACCCATTCTGTACTATTTGGGTGATTCCTCCTTGGTAGTTCCAGCAGATGCAGGCCAGGTGATCATGGTGAACTGCACGAAAATGACGATGAGTGATCAGAACTTCTCCCTAGCATCCACTGGTGTATTTATCCTCAATTCCACCTCATCACTCATCGAAGGTTGTGAATTTTCTTCCATGGGAACCGGTAACGGTATTGAGATGATATTGTCCCGGGACATCATCATTGAAAGCTGTTCGTTTATCGATACGAGGAGAGGAATATCTGCCGATAACTGTACTGGAGTCACAATTCGTCAATCCTATTTCCAGAATGCATCCATCAGTTTGTATATTGGAAGGAACAATACGATCGAAAACTGCAATGTAATAGGGGACTCTACAGATCCACCCTACAGGGGAATTGCATCGAACGAGGATATCACAATTCTCAATACCGAAGTTTCATGGTTTACAACAGGCATCAGCCTCTCCGGGGAAAACAGTCATGTGGAAGGATGTACTGTCACCAACAACACCATCGGTATCTATGTCACGAAAAATCACACTACTATCATCAATTGTATCATCGCCAACAACCTGGAATTCGGTATCGAAGCGGATGAGGAGAACGATATTCAGGTGGATGCACGATACAATTACTGGGGGGCGGTGAACGGACCACTTCACTTGAAAGAGAATCCTGCAGGGTGGGGGGATCGTGTAAGTGACGGAGTGACATTCTCACCCTGGCACACATCCAGGGATTTCGTACCGCATTCCGGAAGCGAGAGTGGGGGTAGTGGGGATGGTATGGCCAAGAGCATTCTGATTTTCCTGGTGGTGATCCTCGTGATTCTCCTGGGTATCCTTCTCCTGACAGTGACTCTTCCGAAAGAAAGGCTTTCCCGACCCAAGCAATGAGATTCATTGGATGTGTGCAAGATAGGTTGTTGAGTACGAAAATTATAAAAACGATCATGTCCCACTCAATTGGTATGATGGATGCATGCTACCCCTCTGAAAAGATCAGACTGATTGTTACCGGCTTCTTTCTTGCTCTTGCGTTACTACTTCTGGTTTGTATTCTGAATACGTTATCCCTTGAGGCCGGGGGGGAGGAGATCGTGGTGGATGCCGCAGGGGGCGGGGACTACACCACCATAGAAGACGCACTGGATAATTCCACTTCCGGAGACACGCTCTCAATAAAGATTGGGGATTATGATATCACAGACCTCTCAATGCATCTGAAAGCAGGAGTTACCCTGATCGGAGAGGACAGAAATGAAACCCGACTCCGATTCCAATCTCCGGGTTCACCCCCATTTCCACCCACTCCCCTATGGCCCAATAGCATTCGATTAGAGACCATCAATTTCACCTCCACCGATGCTGAAAATCCTAATGCGATCAGGTTCTTTGGGGAAAATGCATCATTCATCAATTGCACATTCACCAATATGGATCTCGAATGTTACCAGGGAAATCATACTGTTATCTCCAACAATACCTTCCTCGGCCCCAGTGGGCTCTCACTCTACTCTTCCATCCAAGCGGTGATCACCGGAAACACGTTCCAGGAAGATGGTCTCCTTCTGGATCTGAAGACCAACGATCAGCCAATAGAATACTTCCGGCATACGATAGCGAATAATACCCTGGGCGGTCGCCCCATCATTTACTGGCTCAACAGAACCGATTCAGTGGTTCCCGAAGCTGTAGGCCAAGTGATCCTTGTGAATTGCACGAACATCACCGCATCCTCCCTCGACCTCTTCACTGTCACCCAGGGGATCAGTCTCATCATGACCTCTGATTCGGTTATCACGGACTCCACATTCAGGAATATCACCGGCGACGCGATCGTACTGAAATATTCACGACATAATGACATCAGCAATTCTATTTTCCTCGGATGCAGACTCACAGGGATAAGCACATTCGATTCCGTGGATACCATCATCTCCGGATGTGCCTTCCGGAACTGTACCCTGTCAATTGACGGTTCGAGAACCTTTATCGAGAATTCGGAAATCTCCTATGGGATCGGTGGGCGGTGGTTGAAAGGGATCATGAATTCCGGAAACCTGGGTATCATCAACACTACCATCAGTGGATTCAGGGTCGGGATCTTTCATATCTCAGGTGAACTGACCATAATCGAATCAGAAGTGTCAAACAATCATGATGGCATTGATATCGATCTGGACACCTCCCTGATGCTCTCTGAATCGGAAGTGACCCATAATACGGGAGACGGGATCACAGCAAATGATCCCGATAGAATGACCATATGGAATTCCAGGATCTCAAACAACGATGAAAATGGCATCGAGCTGGATGGGGACTACAGCACGATCTCAGATTCCGTGATTCAGAAAAACGGAAATGCAGGTATCCTCGTGAAGGGCAGAAATAATGTGATCACTGACTGCAGGATTGAGAACAATTCCCAGGCCGGTGTGGAGATGACTTTTGCATCCCACTCTTCCATCACCAACTGCACCATTGAGAACAATCATGACGGGATCACCATAACCGGAACTGAGGATTATAGTATCTCACTCTCATCACTTCTCAACAACGAACAGGATGGGATCAAGTCATCTGATGGATCCCACGGCACGATCCAAAATTCCTCGGTATCGGGATCACTGAACGGCATCAATCTTGTATTCACCACTGCAGAAGTCTTCTGGTGTACGATCTCCGACAATATCAACGGAATCAATGCGTATCGCCCCCCATCCGATGTCAATATAAGCTGGTGCCTTTTGCTGAACAATACGGGTTACGGAATATCCACACCGCCCTTCAATGCATACACCACCATGGCCCGCTATAATTACTGGGGTTCCCCTTCTGGACCGATGCACATCGAGGAGAATCCCGATGCCCTAGGGGACAGGATAGGGGATGCGATCCTTTTCTCACCTTGGTATCAGGACGAACAGTTCACCTCGCTCCAGGAAAAGGAAGAACCTGAGGAGGATGAAGCTGATTGTCAGGACCTCGGAGTCATTGTATTGAGCTTACTGATCATCATCATTCCCATTGCTCTTGGATCATTTCGATTCTGGGTACGTGGGGTTGAAGCTAAACTAGTTGAGGAGGAAGACAAGAAACAAAAAGGCCAGGCCATAACAAAGGAACCGCATTCACCACAGAAAAAAAGGACTAAAAAGAAAAAGAAAATGGCCGGACCTCCCGATGATCTCACGTTTGCATCGATTGCCTCACGGACCGTAGCAGCGGTGATCGATGGGATCTATCTTCTCGTCATACTCTTCGTTATCTTCATGATTCTTGCGGTGGAAACAGAATCTGCGAATACCTTCTGCGGACTCTTCATCGCCATATACATTATCATCCCCATCGAATTCTTTCTGTTTACTGAAGGATATTCCGGACAATCTCCCGGGAAGTCCATGTCCCAGGTGAAACTCATGGCTATCCACGGGAAGGACCTCACATTCAGTCAGGCATTCAGGTCCGCCTTCAGCAAGGGATTCCTGTATCCCTTTTTCAATATCATCGATGCTGCCGTCGGAATATTCGGCTTCTACAAGGAAACGCAGCAGAGGATATCCCAGTACAATGCCGATCTCATCGTTGTTGCTGTGCCGAAGAAAAAGCAAAAATACACGGCCCCCGAATTGCCAGATCAGGGGAAAAACAACAAGAACAGAAAAGAGAGGGAGAAAGAAACGGATGACGATGGGGAACCGACGTCTGATACCGCAGAGAAAAGTGGGACTGTTGAAGAATCGAAGGATGCCGAGATCACCGAACCATCTGATGCCGGGGAGAAGAACGAAACTGATCAAATAAACAGAGATGCAGACATAAAGGAACTGACACTACATCGGGAAATTGATGATGACGACCCGCCTCCCCCAACTTCCCCCCAGCTCCTTGACTCACTTATCAGAAAGGAAGAGCGCGAACATATTGCCCAGGCCCTGATCCAGGCTAAGGATTTCTTTCTGCAGGCGGACGCTGCCATCAAACAGCTTAAAACCACGGAGATCGCACTTCGATCGACCCTTGCCGAACCTAATGCAGAGACAGCCGTTTCCGCCACTGAGAACCAGCCCGGAGATCACCCATCTCAAGACCAGGTGGAGAAGGAACTGAATCACGAACGGATCTCCCTCATGGAGAACAACCTCGGTTCGATCCCTGACCTGACGGCATCCCTCTACCGACACAGCGAGGAGCTGCTCGATTCCGCTTTCGATCTTCCGGAAAATCATGACATCAACGTCTTCATGGCCAGTCTCAATATTGTGAAAATGGAGCTGGAATCCTCTCGGAAGATCGTCGAATCCACCAATGATATCATCGCCTCTTTCCAGGACCAGGATAAACATTATAACCCTTGACCCGTTCCCCTTCTCCATGGAGGCTGACTGGACCGAGAAATATCGCCCTACCTCTCTTTCCGACGTTCTCGGGAACAACAAAGCAGTCAATACGCTCCAGCGATGGGCAGGTGAATGGGAGTTTGGCATTCCAGTTAAACGGGCGGTCATCCTGTCAGGTTCACCGGGCATCGGGAAGACCTCCACAGCACTCGCACTTGCCAATGATATGGGGTGGGGAGTGATCGAGCTCAATGCTTCGGATGTGAGGAGTGCGGAAAAGATCAAGAGCATTGCCACCAGGGGTGCCCTTTACGAGACCTTCACCGACACCGGGGAATATATACGTGCCAGCGAAGGGGGGAGGAAGCTCATCATTCTTGACGAAGCGGACAACCTCTACGAACGGATCTCCAGCGGACAGGGAAAGGACAGCAAAGGCAATGACTTCAGTGATCGCGGGGGGAAGACGGCTATCGTCCAGACCATCAAGCTGACAATGCAGCCCATCATCCTCATTGTCAACGATCTCTATGCTCTAACCAAAAACTCCACGCTTAAAAGGCTCTGCGAGGTCATCAAATTCCAGAACATCAGAGCATCCACTATCGAAAAGACCCTGATCCACATCATTCACAACGAAGGATTGGAGGTGGAAAGGGAGGCCCTTGAAATAATTGCCAACCGAGCCGGGGGGGATCTCAGGGCAGCTATCAACGACCTCCGGGGCCTGAGCAGAATGGAGGGAAGGATAACAGAGAAGATGGCAGGAGAGGTAGGATTTCGTGACAATGTGATCACCCTTCAGCAGGCTCTTGCAAAGATACTCAAGGGGGACAACACCGATGTGCGTAAAGCGGCCTGGGATCTCGATGAAACACCGGACAGCCTTCTGACCTGGCTCGATGAGAACCTCCCCCACGAATACACTGATCCGGTGGACCTCGCGAATGGGTATGATGCCTTATCCAGAGCAGATGTCTACCTGGGCCGGGTAAGAAAGCGGCAGTATTACCGGCTTTGGGCCTACGCCAACGATACAATGACCGCAGGTGTTGCCCTTGCCAAGAAACGTGAATATCACCATTATACCAGATACCGGTTTCCCGGTTGGATCCTGAAAATGTCCCATACGAAGGGCATCCGCAAGCGGAGAAAAGAGCTTGCCCAGAAGATCGGGTCCATGTGCCACACATCCATCAGGGATGCCAGACTCGAACTTCTTCCCATGGTTCAAACCCTCTTTAAACAGAGTGAGAATACCGATTATGATTTTGCGATCAAGATGACTGACAGACTTTCCCTGACCCCTGAGGAAGTTGCATTCCTTCTGGGAACCGTTGCCGATGATCCTCGTGTTGAAGATATTCGGGAGAAGGCAGTTGAATATCACCGCTTGGCTACCGGATTCTTCCCATCCCAGATGAACACGAAGAAGGCGACACTGGCCGGTTTCGCTGTGAAGAAGAAGGAGAAGGTGACCCAGAAGGAAAAAACCAAGAAAATGGTGGAGATGGAGAAGCCTGGTGGTGGAAAGAAGAAAAGAGGGAAGGGGGAAGCGGGGAAGAAGAAGGAAGAGGTTGAGAATGATGTGGATGAGAATGAGGGAACCCAGAGAGAAGAGGGAGGGAGTGAAGGGAAGCGGGGAGGAGGAACCCAGAGGGAAGAAGGAGTGAGTGAAAGGAAGGGAGAAGAGGGAAAGCCAAGGAAGGAAGTGGAGAAGGATGGGAAAGAGAATGAGGGAAGGCAGAGAGAAGATGGAGTGAGTGAGGGGAAGCGGGAAGTGGGAAAGGAGAAGAAAGGCGTGGAGAGGGATGGGGAAAGGGAAGAAGAAGAAAAGACGGGGAAGGAACAGCTTGGTGGTGACGATAGGAAAAGTGCAGAGAAGAAAATGGCGATGAATAAACAGCCTGGAGGCGAAGAGAAGAAAAAAGGGGGAGGGGGAAAGAAGAAGAAGAAAGGAAAAGCGAAAAAGGAGCTTGAACCCAGACCGGAAAAGGCATGGTTCTGATCGTTGACTTCTTTACCCAGAATATTCCAAATTCCTTATATATATCCAATTATAGTTAAAAACCAAACTTTTTATACTAATTGCATGTTCCAAGTGTA
>CAZTGJ010000157.1:0-7686 GCA_964613025.1 uncultured Thermoplasmata archaeon
ACTTACCAATGGGAACGGTCTTACAAATGGTAATGGGCTAACCAATGGGAATGGCTTGACAAATGGGAATGGGATCACGGATGACACAAATTCATATGGGAAATTACCATTAGTGACCACACGATGGCTTTTCGGGTATCGTTCAAAAAGGAGAACCGTAATGACAGCAGGATTATCAGCGATTCTCCTTGTGTGTCTCTCGATCCTGGTGGTGATAAATTCAGATTCCCCGAATGGTATTTCCATGGATGGGAATTTCTCGGACTGGGAGAGTATTCCACAATACTATGATGAAAGTGATCAGGAAAACCGGAATATCGACATTCAGACCGTGGCCGTGGAGAGGGATTCCATCTATCTTTCCTATTACCTGAAAACCAGGATAGATATGTTCACAGGCATCGGTAAGGAGGGCAACACTGTCAGGTTTTTCCTGGATGGTGATTTACTAACGGAAACAGGGTATCAAATACATGGTATTGGAGCAGATTACCTCATCGAGATCTACGGGCATGACAACAGGGTTCTCTCGGCGAATTACTATGAATTCGACGTTAACTACCGAACGGAGACTGTGAGAGGGCAGAACGACTGGAACGGATGGTCCCCCATGTTCGGGGTTGATTGTGCATTGAATGGGAACAGGCTCGAGGCACAGCTCTGGATCGATGAATTAAATATCCCTCCCTCTGTCGCCCCCCGCTCCCTGGTCCAGACCCTCTCCCCCCGGGGAACCAGGATTTTTCCCCTGTGTTTTCTGAAACCGGTGCATTGGTTACCCATATTGAAAAAACTGTAAAAGGAAATATGAAGCCTTCTGAAACCCACGATGTTCTCACCCTCACTCTCACCAACCACGGACCAGAACCGGTTGTGGTATCAGGAATAACTTTCATGGAGGATTCAACGGCGGTCAAAGGTGATTTCGAAAAAGCATCACTCTATCTCGATGAATCTCTCACAGCAGAAGGGACGTTCGATGGGGATCGACTCACCTTTGCCGAACTGGATCTTATGGTCAAATCAGAAATTGATCTCAACCTCCATATCACTGTATCGGATGAAGCAGTGAAGGGCCACGCCCTCTCACTCCAACTATCTGAAGTTGCTTCATCTGCTGGGATCACCTATGATCCTGAAACAGTGGCTGCGTACATTGGTGGGAACTCTGGATTCCCAGTCATTGATGGGCTCTTCGGTGAATGGACAGATCCCCTGAATGACGAGGTTGGAGATGTTGACAATCCAAATGTTGACATCTCTGCCTATGATGCAAGAAATCATAATGAGGAGACCTACTTCTACCTCAACGTTGAGGGAAATATACTTCAAGGAAATGTAGTCCCCGCTACAAGGGCTATGAACATCCCCTCGGATAAGGATCGTCAAGATGTATCAGATCAATCAGATGAACCATCCACATCGATAAGTACTCAGGAGGAGAATCCACTTCCGGTGGAGACTGGTGAGGATGCGATTTATATCTTCATGGATACGAATGGTGAGGTTCAATATGGGTACAAAGTAAAGGAAGGTTTCTATGCAAATGAGATGATCGAGATAATTGGGCAAAGTGGAAGTATTCATTCAAGTAATCGAATGCTGTATGTCGGGAGCGATGTGGATTCGTGGAGCTGGGAAAAATTCACGAATATCGAAGCAGAATCAGACTCCGATGAGATCGAGGTTTCCGGGGGCTCATTCTATGAAAATATCCGGATTCTCTTCCATCTGGTAAGCTGGAATGAGGAAGAGGATTTCTCCCATTCCTTCAATGATATATCGGTATCACTGATTGATGACTCTCAATTCCAACGGGGAGATGATTCCATAATTAGTTACGTCGAGGATGAACTTATCATCGGTTATTCCGATAATGTGGGATTGGCTCAACTTACAAATACCATTGAAAAAAATGGAGGTCTTATCAAGAAGCATAGTCCATTGAGAAAATCCATACTCGTAATAATTGAGGATGAAGAGCAAGAGAAGTTCTTCGATGAGATAATCCAAATGGATGGAATTCAATATATTGAATCGAATCACTATCTAACAACTGCAATGATACCGAATGATAGCTTATATGCTACGTATCAATGGGGTGTGGATAACATCGATTGCCCGACTGCATGGGATACCACAGTGGGTAACGACAATGTCATTATCGCAATCCTCGATACGGGTGTTGATTATAATCATGAGGATCTTACTAACAACATGTGGGAATCATCCAATGGTTCTCATGGTTGGGACTGTGTGAATGGTGACCAGTATCCCATGGATGACAACATGTATGGATATGACAGTCTGGGAAACTGGATCGTGACAAATAACTATCATGGAACACACTGTGCTGGCATAGCATCAGCCGAGATCAATAATAATAAAGGAATTGCGGGAGTTGCTCAGGCTCAGATCATGGCAGTAAAAGTATTGAACGAAAGTGGAGTGGGGACAACGTTTGATGTGGCAGATGGAATAGAATTTGCAACAGATCAAGGAGCGCACATCATCAGCATGAGCCTGTCTGCTTCAGTACCAATTTCCACTGTGGAGACCGTGTGTACATATGCATGGAACAAAGGAGTGCTGATCGTGGGTGCATCCGGCAATTCCAATTCTAATGTTGGGTATCCTGCGGCTTACAGTACGGTTATTGCAGTTGGCGCTACGGATCAAACCAATGATCGGGTTTACTTTAGTAATTACGGTCCTGAGCTGGAGTTATGTGCCCCAGGGGTCTCCATCGCTTCATGCAGAAGGAATGATACCTATGTCAACAAATCTGGGACATCCATGGCAACACCATTTATTGCAGGGGTTGCAGGTTTGGTGTTATCGATGAATCCAAGTTTTTCCAATGCGTTGGTAAGGTCGATTTTACAGAAAACTGCTGACGACCTTGGGAGTACTGGATGGGATGAATATTATGGTTATGGAAAAGTAAATGCCTCCCAAGCCATAGAACAAGGATTCCAATTATCCTTTGACTCAGGTACAGACATTGGCGATGCTGACGGAACAATCTGGTCAGTTACTTTGGGGGATCTTGACAACGATGGATACCTAGATATTATTGATGGGGATAATGCCAATGATGTAAGAATATATCAGAATAAGGGTGATGGCAGTTTTTATGGAGGAACAACAATAGGAGATGTCGGGAACGCAGTGTTTGATGTTGCTGTTGCAGATTTGAATAATGACGGTTATTTGGATATTGTAAGTGGTGATAGTGGTGGTAATGTATATGTGTGGAAAAATGATGGGACACCCTGGGGATCTTGGGGTACCAAAATAGATATTGGAGATGCTGGGGGAGGTGTATATTCTGTTGCATTGGCTGATTTTGACAATGATGGAGATATAGATATTGTAAGCGGTGACGATGATGGTTCTCCAGGAAGCAGGGTCTATGCTTGGGAGAATCCTTTAGGTACTTCAGACCCGTTTACTGTAACATGGGATAAAACCGGATTAGGTGATGCGGGAGGAGATGTGTATTCTGTTGCAGTGGGAGATCTTGACAATGACGGATATGCAGATATTATATCAGGAGATGACCATGGCGTAGTGGGTACGGGTAATGTTTATGTTTTCGAAAATACCGGGAGTTTCAGTTTCAACCCAGGCGTTGATATAGGGGATGCAGGTGGTGACATTTGGGGGGTTGCAATCGCTGATATAGATAACGATGGCGCTTTGGATATAGTTAGCGGAGATGCAAACAGTGATGTGTATGTATGGAAAAATAGCGGAAGTCCGTGGAGTTCTTGGAGCACTTACAATGATATTGGAAACGCAAATGGAATTGTATACTCAATTTCTGTTGGAGATTTTGACAATGATGGTGATATTGATATCGTAAGCGGGGATATCAGAGATAATGTAACGGTTTGGGAGAACGACGGAACCCCATTTTCTGGTGTTACACTTTATTCAAATATTGGACGTGCAGATGGAAACGTGTATGGCATTGCTGTTGGTGATATTGATAATGATGGAGATACCGATATTATCAGCGGAGATAGTAGCGTTAATATTTTTTTCTGGAAGAACACCCAGCTCCATAGGAACGCGGTCTTCGACTCCGCCAATTATGAAACCACTATCGATGGTGACTTCGACGGTGCCAAATCGGTTTTCGCCGCCGACATTGAAGGAGACGGGGAGATGGATGTACTTGGAGCAGCTTACTATCCCCAAGATATAGAATGGTGGGAGAACACTGCAGGAGATGGATCTGCCTGGACTGAAACAACCATCGACGGCGACTTCGACGGTGCCTATTCGGTTTTCGCCGCCGACTTGGACGGTGATGGGGACATGGATGTGCTGGGAGCGGCTGGCTACGACGATGACATCACATGGTGGGAGAACATCGGCGGTCAGGTCGGTTACAAGGTAACGGACACCGCACCCTCTACATTGGGAAACTCACAAAAGGACGATATCCTTAAAATCAAAGTAGAGCACAATGGTATCTCAACAGACAATGACATTGAGATCAACAGATGGAACCTTCTTTTCGAAGAAACCACTTCAGACCAATTGACATCCAGCGAAGTCAATGTTATTATCGATATCCTCTATGTCTACCTTGATGATGGTGATGGTGCATGGGAAGGTGGTGAAGACACCCTGGTAACCACAATCTCCACGCTTTCTCTGACAGATGGAGTCCAGAAGATCATCTTTACTGATGGAGACCCCAATTGCCAGGTTTCAGCAAGCACATCGGAGGAGACCTATTTCATCGTTGTCCAGCTCACATTCAATGCTGCATTACAAACTCCCAAAACCTTCCAGATAACCTTCGATGCCGATGATGATTCACTGAACGAAGATAGAACCGAGGACACCTCAATTACCGTGGCGGATTCTTTGCCAACCACATCCGGGAACGTGGAGGCAATACTGGAGTTTTCCACCATTTTTTTACCCATTGCAGCTATCACTTCACTCCTTATCTTGTTCAGGAAAAAACGTGTCCAGAAAACCTTTCATAGCAAAGGAGGTGGTTTTTAATGATATCAAACCTTACTACTGAACCGAATTTCAGGGCCGATATGTCCTCACAATCAAAGCCCCAGTCCAAATTGCATCTCATTTCAATTATCTCAGTGATTCTCCTCTTCGGAATGGCTTTTACCATAATGGTTTCTCCCGCTGTAGGACCCTCCCTCTATGAACTGAAACTTGAAGAAGGGGAAAATCGGATGAAAAAGGTAACAGCCAGTCCATCTGGATCCACGACATATGACATGGCACTTTCTGATATCCGGGGGGAGGGGGCAGGGACCGGAGAGATCCGGTTGGAGATCGCGGATGCTTCCTATTACGGGGGAAGCGAGGAGGGAAACTGGGATTTCGAATTCATGGATGCGGAACCCGGTGATGTTTACTACATCGAAGGAAGTGAGGTTGTTTCAGTCACCCTGAAAGTGTCCTTCCTTGGATCGGTTGAGGGGGAAAAGGTCACCTTTACCATAGCAGGTTTCAATACGACATCAAATGATATCGAGACCCATCTCTCACCTAATGACGGCTTCAACTTCGAGAGTGAGTTCCTCACGGTATTCACAGGTGAGGACTGTGAAGTGTTCTGGGAACCAACCACCACCAATGATCGGCTCTCACATTATCTCCTTCTAGATAATTCCTACCAGATCACGATCTGGAACTTGGGGACGAATAGTGATACCCTTTCTATCATTGATTGGGAGGTTTGGCAAGATGTGGATAAGGATGGGATCATCGATGGGGGAGCAGGGGATATCCTAAACGAATACTTCGAAATCGAGTTTTACTTCCTGGGAGGGGAATCGAATGATGTGGGGGAGCCCATTATACTGGATTCCATGACAGATGAATATCAGAGGGTAATCGTAATCCCGGATGATGATCGGGAAAAGGTTCCGGAGGGTCACTATTTAATCAAGATCACCGTGAATTCTGAGTGTAATGATGAGCATACGGATACCCTCAAAGCCCAGATTGATCCGGCTGAATTCATCGACAAGGAAATTAGCAAATTAGAGGATATTCTCAATGCGAATCCCGATCTTGACAAAAAGGTGATAAAGGAAATTGAACGGGCAATAGATGATCTTGATCGTGCTAAAAGTGAACTTTCTGATGGTGATATAACAATGACAATTCATTGGATCGAGAATGCGATCAAGGATCTTATGAAGGCATATGATGCTGGTGTTGATACCCAGGAAGTCATTGAGAACCTCATCGGGTTTGTTGTGGGTATTACTGAAAACATCATTGTGGATGCCCGACTCCAGGCAGAGGACGAAAATGATTGGGATACGTTAGATAAAGCAATCGATTACTATGAATCAGGTTGGAATCATGTGAAATCTGAGAGTTGGAATAAAGCCGTTCTTGAGTTCAGAAAAGCAGTGAATGAGGCAATGAAGATTATTGAATGAATATAATCTAACTGGAATTCGGGATTTGATGTGATCACAACTGTAGGATTATTACCATCGCAAATAATATTCTCATTAATAATGTTGAGAATGTTTCGATTACTTATCGCCCAAGATCTAGACCGTTAACGTCGTCAACAAAGGGCCCATAAGTTGACCTATGAAACCATACGAATTTCGGCCATTATTCGGAGGACCCGTATGTTGACTAGATCATTTTCTTTATTGAACAAATTCAATTTAATCATTTTCTAAACAATTCTATGTGCTTTTACCAAGCTCCGTTCCCTATCATCAAATACTTTCGCCCCCTCAATCAACTCATTTATTGATTCAGTGAATTTATCCAATGGTAATCCATCCTTGCCTTGTATTGATTTTATCAGAGCTGAGCCAGGATTGGCCCAACACGTTAGATTGAAATAAGAAGATAAAAATGAAACAAGGCCTGGTTCATTTTTAATATTATGTTCTCTTAAAAATGGCGCTAACTCATTTTGAATGACATCAATTAATATGTTATTATCACCACTCCAATTCATAGAATTCAATTTTTTATAGACATTCTCTGTAAAATCAGAACCTGTTACACCATAATGATAAAATCCATTGTATAGCCAAGGCCACTTCATAAACATCAGAACCACATAAAAATGATAGATCACAATAATACGATGATCTTTTCTCGTTGGTTTCCTTTTCCTGGTGAGTGTATCAAAATCAGAATTTTTCAAATTAAAACTATTGTCACAATTAACATACAAATTGGATACGAATCGTTTCAATATCATTTCAATTAATCGAAGATTTACTATTCCTGCTTTTTTCAGCATTGCTCCAAACACGTTTATGTATACATCAAGTCCATGGAAACAATCTTTTGGTGAAGATTTCAATAAAACCTCAATTGTTTCACGATATCCATCATTTCTTGGTAGTGGCATCCCCCAATAGTGATCAATGAATTTGGCCAAATAACTTGTGGGTGAAGTTACTCCATATTTCATCCTCAATTTATTTTCAATTGGATACTGATCAAATATTAATATAGTCATAATATTGTCGACATTTCTAAGATAGATATTCAAAGATACAACGAAATTAAGGGCAATATCGGGAGGTATTCTGTCAAGATTATCAATTATCAATATCATTCCTTTCTTTTGAATATTAGACCTACTTGCTATCGTATGTCAACGGCGGCTTAAAAATCCCCAATAATGGCGGGTTAAAATTCCCCACC
>CAZTGJ010000158.1:0-7682 GCA_964613025.1 uncultured Thermoplasmata archaeon
TTTCTGGGGAGAAAAATGCGCGGATTCAATTATTGCAAATCCCTACAAGCTATTTCTAGGTAGTTTTGGAAGTTACACGACATATTAATCATAAGAAAATTAGAAATATGAAAATAGGGAGTGTCATCAATGGCGATAGACGTGCTGGTGAAATTTGACATTTATCATGACGGAAAATCCTGGTGTGCACGAGGAATCGGAGTTGATATCTTCACCCAGGGCAGAACATTGGATGTACTAAATGAGAATCTCAAAGAAGCAGTAGAAGTCCATTTTGATGATGAACTCAATTCCGGAGAGGATATCAAAGTCGTCTCCATCTCTGAATTTGAGGTGAAATCTATTGCCAAAGCAACCGGTGGTTAGTGGTGAAAAACTTGTCAGATTATTGCAACTTCTGGGTTATGAACTGATGAGGCAGAAGGTAAGCCACATTCGAATGAGAAAGGTATGTGGTGCCGAAGTGCATAATATTACAATTCCACTTCACAGAGAAATTGCCAAAGGGACCTTCAATGACATAATGAAAAGTATCGCAACTCACATGAATATCTCAAAAAGTGAGATAATAGGACAGTTGAAGAAGCTGTGATAGATTTTCATATGAAACGTGAGTCGATTGTATTAGTGAAAAGTTGGCGGAGAAGGCATTAAAAATTGCGGGAATGAGTTGTGGAAATGATTGAAAAGGAGGAGAAAAAAATGAATTGGGGGGAGGCGTAGGGGAAACATCTAGTGGGAGGGAGAGAATGTTGGGAACCGATGAAACGAACGACGATCTTGACGAGGGGGGTGGGGGGGGGAGAATAATGTGTTCTATCTTCCCAAGAGAACTAATCGATGATGATAAGCTCCTTCTCGATCTCTCTGCTTGAGATGCCCTCATTCACCCCACGGAAGATCTTCCTCAGATTTCCGATCTCGAATTTTCGTGCCTGAACGAAATGGAGGGAGGGACCGGCCGTGTTGATGTACCGTCGGGCGATATCCAGGGTGAGATGTAACAGTTTCCTGTCCATTTCCCGTTCTGCAACGTGGATATCCTCTGCAACGATCTCGTAGACGGTTCCCTGAAGGTGCCGTATGGCTTCGTCGAAATTATCAGAGACCGCCATCTGCTGAAGCTCCCAGGTCCCGAGCCCTGTTCCGTAGGAAAGCATGGCATCCTCTTCCAGCTCTCCCCCGGTCTCCCGGATCCGGAGAGCGAATTTGATATTCTCGATATCCGAATAGAAGTTCAGATACTCACGGTAGGGTTTCTTCCAGACCTTGATGTCCTCCACCTTTTGTCCGAGCTGTTCAAAGAAGAAATTGTCCAGAAGTAGGTCCACCTCATCGAGTTCCGGCACAGTATCACCATAGGCTTCCGAGATCACTTCACTGTAATTGGTGAATCTGAGAATGTACTTGAGGTCCTGAAGTTCCTCAACTTCCTTGAGTAGCTGGATTGTCTTGTGATCGAGAGTTCCAATGGGATCTGCATACCATGGGGAACCGCTGTGCATGGCCCTGAGTATTCGCTTTAACGTGATCATCTCATGGGAAAGAATGAACATATCGAAAATGGGAGAACACGGAGCTGGCATTTCCGTTTTCACCGTTTCAATGACCTGGGACATGATGCTGTCGAGTTCCCGATCGATTTGATCCATGTCCGATTCCTTGAAACTGATATCTCTGGATGCAGTGGAACCGATTGCATCCTGCAGGTTCCTGGCTGTGGTCACACGGCCCACGCCAGCACGAGTGATGAACTCATTTCCCATCGATGAATATCGTGCATTGGGATATGCTGCACCGAAAAAGGCAGTGATCGCCGCCTTATATCGGCGAACAAGTGCCAGGCTGATCACGACGATAATTGAAAGAATGACTGCCGGATCAAGTAATGCTACCATGGTGATCCCTTGGGTTTGATTTTCTTGGCTTCAGGAGAACAGCATCCGTGCCGCCTTGTTCCTGATCTCTCCTCGTTTTCGCTGCAGGATGCCCTCGAAGGTGTTGTTCACTCTGAGCTTTCGATCAAGTGAATGGACAATCACCCCTCCGGATCCGGGGAATATCTCATCGGTCACCTCATAATTATCGGAGCCTGCCAGAAGGTCCCGGTCCTTGGACCGAGTGAGGGATACGAGACATTTTCCACCCAACTGCTGGCTTGCATTCCCGATGAGGTTGATAAGAAGCTCCCGGTACTGGTCCTCGGGGAGGTCACGAAGATCGTTGAGAGCTTCGTTGATGCAGTCCTGAATAATGGATTCCTTCACCCTGAGTGTTGAATCCCGTGCTTCCCGCTTCGCCTCGGAGAGAATGATACCGACCTTGGACTGGATGCTTAATTCCAGTTCACGCTGGAGGGCCTCTTTCTTCAGTTCGAGCTCCCTTTCGAAATCTTTCCGGAAGTTGGCGGCCTGGTTTCGGGCATCCGCTACCTCGCCATCCGCCTTCTGGTGGGCATCCTGCTTGATACGGGAGAGGATCTCCTCTATTGCCATTTCCTTCACACTCTTAGAGGATACCGACGCCCAGCATCAGAATGATGGCAATAAGCAGACCGAAGATTGCCATGGTCTCGGGCATGGCTGCGAGAATAACGCTCTTACCCGCAGCATCGGGATTTCTCGGGATCGATGAAATTCCTGCGCTTGCCGCCTGGGCCTGGGGGATGGCTGATACTGATGTCAGTCCTACGACCAGGCCAATGGCAATGGCTACGACGCCAAGTGCTCCGTCTCCGGCAACACCGTCTCCGAAAAAGCCGGAACCCACCAGGAGCAGCATTGCTGCCACCAGACCGTAGATACCCTGGGTCATGGGGAGAACCTGAAGGATCATAGCTTTACCGAAGTATTCGTCTTTTTCCGATACAACTCCAACCGCTGCCGACCCGGTAAGCCCGAGTGCGACTGCTGAGAGTATTCCGCTCATCCCCATGGCGATAAGTGCACCGATGGCAATGTATTTTGTGTTCTCATCAATGGCATCCTGTTCATCCTCTGTCGGTTCATCATCACCTTGGGCAACAGCAGCCCCGGGGAGAATGAAGATAACGACAAGGAGGAAGAGTATACCTAGTGCGAAAAACTTCTGTTTCATGGTACTGTCTCCTGTTCGGTTATTTCAGTCCAAATTCTATCGACCTTGAATGGTTTGAAATGCTTTCCTCCTCCATCATAGAACATGGAGAAAAGCTCGACGTACTGGAGCCGAAGGGAATGTATCCCAGCTCCCAGAGCTTGAAGTGCAGTATTGATGATATGTACGAATATGAAGAATATGAAAGCAAGCAAAATGACGAGGGGCATAAAGGGTATGAGGAAAAAGAGGAAATCAATCGTCAGATTTGTGAATATATTGATGGTGAGGGCAAGTCCTGCGGTCGCAAGGCCCAGGGCGAGGAGACGGGCAAATGACAGCACGTTTCCCGCGTAACCGGTAATATCGAACATTACCAGACCCCCGCTTACGGTAATTCTCAGAATTATCCCCAGTAAGGCCGTGACAAGGCTAAGTATCATCATTCCTGAACTCAATTCCCAGGCCCCTATCATGAGACCACCGACCAGTGCAATTCCCCCGAATTGAAGGAACACCCACGAAACATCATTTCGGATGAGCATATTATAATCCTTTTCATGGATATGGGCGTAGGCTGACATGGCGATCCCGATATTGAGTGTCGCTATTCCGGTAAACAATGAGAAAACGAAAATGCTCATGGGATCCAGCATTGGGTCTAAGGGAAATGACAAGCTCAGAATGGAGACGGTTGGATAGAGTAACTGTGTTTCGTCGCCGTTGATGAACCTCGGAACGGAATCGTAGAAGAAACCCCCGAATAAGACCCCGAAGATGATAGTTGCCACACCCATGAGGATACCGTAATAGGCATATTCCCTGATCTCTGAGGAATACTTACCGATGTGGTATTTCCCTGCAAGTCCAAGAGCAAGGATAACGATACCATATCCCGCATCTCCCACCATGATCCCGAAGAAGGTGATGAACAGGACACCAACGACCATGGTTGGATCGATCTCGTTGTATTTTGGAGGGGAGAACATGTTGATGAGAACCTCAAAGGGCTTTGCCCAGAGAGGATTTTCGAGCTTTGTTGGCGCTTCGTTCCCCTCCGGTTTCTCGAACTCGATGGTGATGCACCCCTGGGTGGCTTCCTCACACAATGCAGAGAACTCCTCTTCATCCTCCTCTGGGACCCACCCGGTGATTCCGGTGGTGGTCTTCGTGACACCATAGTTGTCAAAGATCCTGTACCTATCGAGACGGACAGTGAACTCATCCCTCAGAATGAGCAGTTGCTCCCGGTTTTCCTTGTAGAGCTTCTGCATCTCTTCCTCGATGCCCGGTATATCGTCCCTGATGGAAATGAGTTCGGTATCGATCTCTGAAAGGATGTCCCGGGGTTTCCCCTGAAGATCATCCTCCCCGAGAATGAAGTCAAGGTCAATCTTGTCGAAGAACCGCTGACGCCGGGCTTTCTCGACGAGTTCGTCCTGTGACGAGTGAGCAATGATAACGATAGTGAATTGTCCCTTTGTCCCTTCGTGATACACGTGGATAAGCTTGGATTCAAGCATCTCCAGAAGACCTTCAAGGTCACGAGTTGTTCCCGGGATAATGATCGAATAGTCTCCCTTTCCCAAATGAGAAATGTCCAGGTCCATTCCCTGGAGAGGCAGAAGTTCGACCCTTCGATCCTCCAGTCTGCTGATCCGCTCCCTGATACTGTTGAGCTTTCCTTCCAAACTGGTGATCTCTTTTTCGATTCCGGGTAACAAGGAATCCGCATCACGCCTCAGCTCAGACTCTGATTTCTCTTGTATATGGAATAGCTCGGGTGGTTGGGGATGAAGTAATTGATCGGCAATTGGTGGGCTGTCATCATGCTGGATAGCATCCAGAATGCTGTCGAGTCTGGACGAGATATCCTCTATGTGTGTCCGTTCTGGAGACCATTTCTCCAAATCAGGAGCATCCATGGGATCGATCTGCATCAGGCCGGATCGATGAAGCTCCTGAGTAAGAGGGAAAATGAAATCCGAATGGGTGAGTATGGTTACTTTCTTCATTCTCGCCGGATAGAACAACGGGTATCCCTCGTTTGCCCAGTGAATTTGTCGCCTGTTATAATGATTTCCTCTATAAAATCTAGTTTCTACTATAGGGGAGGGGGGTGCAGGGGGGTAGGGTAACAGAGTGAGGATGTGAAAAGGAGGGGGGAAAGGTGTCAGTAAACGGGATTTTCTGAAGTAATCATTGAGAGAGAATCTAAGGCCGAAATTATAATAAATCATTCTCGCCTCGTGCGAAATTCCCGGTTTTTAAAAAATAATCCGAGAGGCGTTTTTCATGAGATACAGGAAATTCTGGAATCCCAACGTTGAGACAATGCCGCTGGAGGAGTTGAAGAAACTCCAGCTCAAGAGACTCAGGGCCATCGTAAGATATTCTTACAACAACAACCGTTATTACCGCAGGAAATTCGATGATGCCGAGGTCAGACCCGGCAACATCCGGACCCTGGAGGACATCCAGAAATTCCCAATGCTCAGCAAAGAGGAACTGAGGCATGCCTATCCCTTCGGACTCATTGTGGCACCACGAAAGAACTGGATGGAACTCCACAGTTCATCGGGAACCACTGGGAAACCCGTGGTGAACATTTACACAAAAAAGGACCTCAACAACTGGGGAGAGGTTATAGCCAGGGGAATGTGGTCCGGAGGTGTAAGACCCACTGATATTGTCCAGAATGCCTATGGTCTGGGACTCTTCACCGGTGGATTCGGTTTCGCGTATGGCGCTAACAAGATCGGAGCACTTCATCTTCCCACAAGCTCGGGAAATACGAGACGGCAGATCAATCTCGCACGGGACTTCGGTTCCACCGCTATCTGTGCCACACCGAGCTACGGCCTCTATCTGGCAGAAACCGCAACAAAGATGGGATTCAATACAGAAAAGGATTTCAATCTCAAGGTAGGATTTTTCGGGGCTGAAGCATGGAGCGAGGAGATCAGGAACAAGCTCGAAGAGGAATGGGGGGATAACTTCCAGGCCAGGGAGGCCTATGGGCTTACCGAGATCGGAGGGCCGGGACTTTCATACGACTGCCCATACAAAACTGGGCTTCACATAAATGCCGATCACTTCCTTGTTGAAGTTGTGGACAAGAACCTTGATCCGGTTGACCCAGGAGAGAAGGGAGAACTCGTGATCACGACCCTCACCCATGAGGGATTCCCCACTATCCGATTCAGAACCAAGGATCTGTCCTATGTAATGGAGGAAGCCTGCGAGTGCGGAAGGACCCTTCCCAGGCATGCCCGGCTCATGGGCCGCGTGGATGACATGATGAAGATCAAGGGCGTCATCTGTTTCCCGAAACAGATCGAGGAGGGAGTGCTTGCGGTACCCGGGACCAGCGAGAACTATCAGATCATTAAATATAAACAAGGAACGTTCACTAACCTCAAGGTCAAGGTCGAACCCACCGAGGAGCGGCTCAAGAAAAAGAATCTTGATAAACTTGCCAAACAGATCAGGGAATCCATTCATTCCATCGTTGGTCTCAACCTCGAGATCGAGATCGTGGGCATCGGAACAATCCCAAGGAGCGAGGGAAAAGCACAGCGGGTCGTGGATCTCACCAAATAATCGCCTCCCCCTTCCCCCGCCCCCCCCTCTGCCCCACCCTGTACCACGTTTTAACCGCAGAAGTCACAGAGATACGCAGAGTACCGCTTCCAACTCCCCTTTTCCGATGTAATAATAATCCCGCAGCGTCATTCCGTTGCACTCCATTCCCCTGCCCCCACCCCCCCTCCTCCAGGTTCTTATTCCTATATTATTAATACTCAACTCTTTTAACGAAGGTTCCGGTTGAAATACCAGTTGCTCAGGATCATGAGCAGGCACATGGACAGGAAAAATCCGAACACAGCAACGAAGAATCCGATGATGACGAAGAATAACGCATAGACAACAAAGAATATACCAAGCAGGATTACCCCTCCCCCCTTAAAGTTCAACTTATTGAGCAAATCGATATCGAGTTCTTCGTCTCCCTGTGGGGGGTGATTGGATCAGCGTTTTCATATCCGGTCCAGAGTCGATGTGCGATCCCCGCCGGCATCTTCAGGATATCGGGGGGTCCGCCTGTGAAGACAGAACCGAGACCCAATACCATGGACACCACGAGAATGGTAATACTGTATTCCTGCCAAAATGCTCCGTTCTCGATCGCAGGATCCGTTGGGTCGAATCCCCCGATCAAGCCCCCGGTAAATACTTGGGCCATGGATACACGCGGATCGATATCGGCGTCATTGGTATCATTCCCGGTGTGGGGATCAATCTGGATTGCCGTAAATGTCAATCCTATCGATATGAGAACGGAAAGGATGAAAACGATCAGTAGGTAGTAGGTGAGTTCGGATACCCGGAGCCATAGGGCAAGAATGAGGATAGGGGCAACGATCATTACCAAGGGACTGAAGGAAACACAATCCATGGGATTCACCGGATAATGCGGTTTCGATTGGATGACAACTTATATCTCTTTCGCCGGGCGATGATTACTACCAAGCATATTTAGGACAAATCTTCACGTAAGAGTTCAGTGATCTGAAGCCCTCCTACACTGGAAAGTACACATTTCA
>CAZTGJ010000159.1:0-7664 GCA_964613025.1 uncultured Thermoplasmata archaeon
AAGAACTGCGTTCTTCACACATGCTCAACCGGACCTCACATAAATGCTCACTCCTCCCCCACCCCCCCTCTAATAACATCAATTCCAGTAACCAAAATTTTAAATGAATAATCCAAAGTGGGTGGACATCATGGGCGTGTGGCCTAGCCAGGATATGGCGCTTGCCTCCTAAGCAAGCTGTCGGGGGTTCGAATCCCCTCACGCCCGCCATATTCTTATTTTGCAAAGCAAAATTAATAATTGCGGGCAGAGTTGATGAGAAAGGTAGCTTTGAGAACGAATACAGAGAGTGAGATGGCGAAAGCCAACGAGTGAGCGAATGAGTGAACGTAATCACCCGCAGGGTGATTGTTTTCCCTGGAGGCTTTTGTAAAAAAGTTCCTGAGGATCCCCTCACGCCTGCTCCCCTTCTGGAGTTGCCCCCTGGTGAGCCCCTCCATGAAGTTATCCTGGCCGAGAAGGAAGAGCTGACCGAGGATGAATATTTGTCGAAGGCGATGGTGTGGGTGAAGTTGCTGAGGTATAGAAAATGATCGGGTGTGGAGGCAAATAGTTATATATGATCTTGACCATTATTCAGCTATGGAACCTGCATACATTTATCGGGCAAAAATATATCATGTTATTGATGCTGATGCCATCGAATTGGATGTAGATCTTGGGTTCAATATGAATACTCGGATCAAGTTCAGGTTGAAAGACATCAACACCCCCGAAATCTATAGGAATAAGATGAACATTGAGGAGAACAACCGTGGGATACAGGCACGTAAGTTCGTGAAGGATAAGTTCCAAGAGAATGATGGTTGGTGTATAGTTGTGAGCACCAAGATGGGAGCTTATGGTCGTTGGAGCGGTGTCATTTATTTTGCGGAAACGAATGTGTCACTGAACCAGCAGCTAATCGATGCGGGATTGGCAGATCAGTACCGAGTTCAATAACAAGTGATTCCAAGGCAGAAATGTCATCAAATGGTCACACGTTTCATTTGCTATAGCCCATCATGATTCCCATATTCATGCCAATCATAAATCCTTAGAATCCAGTGTAAAAACCTCCATGATTATCGTCTACAGTAATAGTTATCTTCAGCCCATTCGTCGTGAACCAGAGGAACTAAAATGCAATGATTCCTCTACTAAGCATCTGTCTTATCGACCACTGATATTTACGTCCCATTAATACCTCATCCGCCTCCATATATGTTTAATAGCTATATTGGTCATAATACGCAATCATTGTTGCATAAATCTTGAATTGCTAAAGTATAAAGGAAGAGTGAGTCATGATATTAGCTGATTGATGGATGATTTCAATATCATCATTAATCTATACCGAAATCAATAAATACTCTTGTAATATTATTATATTATCCAAGTGGAGGTTTGTATGCTTCCAGGAATAAATGATGAAACAGTAAAAGATTTGGCTCGTACCCCCCTCGGAATTATAGCACTTTTCATCGTCCTAATTTACGGTTTTTCATCTCTTATTGTTGGCTATAGTGGAGAGTTATCTACAGAGGAAAGGCTTCCACTTATCTGGTTTCTAGTTATCTTCCCATTTACTGTGTTATTTGTCTTTACTTACTTGGTAAAGACAGATCCTTTCTTCTTATATTCACCAACCGACTTAGGTCGTAGCAATTGGACGGAGATATATAAGAAAAGAATGGAAGCTGGTGTAGCATTGTTTAGCGCTACCAATACACAACAGGGCGCTTATTCCCTAACTCAGGAAGAAAGAATTCTTGATGTAGAAAAAGTAACTGATTTAATAAATGAAAAAATCACTGGAAAGTCGGTTTTAAAATTTTCAAAAAAGCTAATCTTATGGGTCGATGACAACCCAGATAATAATCGATATGAACGGATGTCATTAGAAGCTGTCGGTTTAAAGATTATTTTGTCAACGTCTACTGATGATGCAATAAATAAAATAAGAAGACGTTCTTTCGATGCCATAATCTCAGATATGGGAAGACCACCCGATTCCCGAGCAGGTTATACATTACTTGGGGCATTACGTGATGAAGGTAATGATACGCCTTTCATAATATATGCAGGTTCACGGGCACCGGAGCATATTAAGGAAGCTAAAAAAAGAGGTGCAATTGGAACAACTAATCGGCCTGATGAATTATTCGAAATGGTATTAGCTACACTGGAATAAACCCCAAAATCAATCGCAAGGTCCTTAAGATGACTTTATTCGGAGCCTCAATTCAAAATCTCTCTTTTTGTTAAATATCAACGCATTATCTTTATGCTCATTTTGGAGGACTAAATGTGAAACTCTTTTATTATCATCACGAAGATCCGCATTGGGGTGAATTTTAGATTATCAAAGAGGAATTCGAACAATCGCCTTATCCCCAGGAAGTTCATTAACGTACTCCCATCCCTCTTCGATATACTTCTCGATTTCATCCATAGGTACTACTTTCTGACCATTCCCATTCTTTGAAAGTAATCCTTTCAATCCCTTTTCAAGAATTATCTCAATTTCTTCATCAGTTTTATCTGCAAAAGCAAAGGATTCAATTTCATCCTCACTCGCCCCTCCAATCCGCAACAGAGGTTTCATGATTTTTTCTTGCCTTTATTCACACTCATCAGAATAAAATGGCAGACTATCAATTGTTATCATACTCAGGGAGAGGGAGGGGGGAAAGGGGGGGGAGTGAGGAGTGGCGCATGTCTAGGGGTTCTACAAGAAATGTTCTATGGTGGCACCCCAGCATCCAGGATAGTCAGATGACAAAAGAACTCATTGAGGCAGGGAAACTCATGGGAATCGAGGTCCTGGATCAGGTGATTATCAGAGAGAGCGTACTGTTCGTCGGCTGAACGGGGAATCAACTCATAACAATGGATGCACCAAGTGGGCTGTGAATTTCAGAGCGGACATGCAATTTGTTTTTATAAGACATACAACCCTTGACCCTTTGGTGCCAGGTATCGGTTCGGGAGTTCCATCCCCCGCAGAGTCCCCTCTCTGCACCCCACTCCTGTTCCCATGCCTGGTATCCATTTGTTTTTTTTAACGCTGCGGTTCTGCCGATTGTGGTCAAATACCTGGTTGTTGAATCATGAGATAAGAGTAACCCCTCGGCATTTTAACCAAGAATAGGTGATATGGCACAAGGGAACCTTTTATATACGTGCCGTGTTTCGTACAATCATGGTCGATTTCAAAGTGGTAAATATTGTCGCTACATCAAAAATTGGAGAAGTGTTCGATTTACACTCCCTTGCGATGAGTCTTGAGGGTGCTGAATACGAACCCGAACAGTTTCCAGGATTAATCTATAGAGTTAAGGAACCAAAGGCTGCTTTTCTGATATTCAAGAGTGGTAAGGTCGTGTGTACTGGAACGAGGTCCGCTGAAGAAGCACAAAACGCTCTTGATATTGCTACCTCTAACTTGAAAGACATTGGTTTGGATGTACTCCCCAGTCCAAAAATAGAGATCGTAAACATTGTTGCTTCCGGAGACCTGAAATCAGAGAACCTGAACCTCAACCAGGTGGCGATGTCTCTTGGATTGGAGAACATCGAGTATGAACCTGAGCAATTCCCCGGTCTTGTCTTCAGGATGAGAGCACCAAAAGTCGTAACTCTCATATTCTCCACAGGTAAGGTTATCTGTACCGGTGCCAGAAACAAAGATGATGTTGAACTGGCATTTACAAACCTGAAAAAAGAATTGATGGATCATGATTTCCTGTGAGCATCAGTCCTGTACAACCAAATCCAATGCCATAGCCTCATTATCGCTACCAAACATATAAATAGAGAGGCATTATAAGTAGCATTGGTGCCCGAATTCCCCCATCGAATTTTAACATCTCTCCATATCTTCTCTTTGGATTAAACAGTCACCCCCCTCGGGCACCATAAGAGCTAGCTGGAGAAAAGTGTGCCATGAAACGCAAATACTGTCCAACCTGTTATCTGGAATTTCACGAACAAATTAAGGTTCTTCCCCTTGAGTTAGATAAAGGGAGTAATAGGAGAGTCCGAGGGAAGCGACCATATAGCTGCATTAAACGTTGTCATGTGCTTAAAGGAGCTGGTTTAACATTAGCAGAACTTAAAGAACTGGAGAGGTTTTATGGAGAAGGAGAGTCTTGACTCGATTATAGATTCTGACATTTCAATGGTACCTCGCATCTGTCCAAAATGTGGAAATCTCTTAGTCCATAAACATGATAAAAGACCACGCTGGATATGCATTAATCCAGAGTGCAATTACTATGAAGAGAGTCACCAGGATAATCTAATGGGATAGTAAATGTATCGCTACCAAACATACATTAAATAAGAGGCTATCAATAGTATTGGTACCCGTTTGCCATTATAGATTTTTTTTACATCTCCTTGTGATTTCTTAGCTTGACAGAGACTCTATCGGGCACCACACCCATAATTATTAATAGAGCAGAGTATGAGTAATCGGGAACCCTCCGCACGGAGAGATGAAGCGCATGAAGCCTTATATTAAAATCCTTGTAGGATTCTTATGTATCATTGGAATAATGATAATACTAATATTATCTGTTCCAGAGGTTAATGGAGAGGAAAATACTGGTTCTCTCTCTGGATATGTGCAAGATAGATTTAGAGTAGGTAATTATCTAAATGAGGTTCATATTCAGATTGAATGTGGTGGACTATATAATGAAACATTAACCAATGAAGCTGGATATTATAAGATAACTGACATTCCTATTGTTGATTGCTATTGGAATATTTCGGCTTCGAAGGAGGGATATAAGAGTGAACAAATTGAACGAGCCATCGATGAAGGTTCCATTCAGGATTTCACTCTTTATCCGAGTAGGACCTGGTATGTCGATGATGATGCCCAAGAGGGGGGGAATGGCTCAGAGGAGCATCCATACGAGAGAATTCAGTATGCTATCGACACCGCAGAGGAAGGGGACACCATCAGGGTGTGGGAAGGGACCTACTACGAAAATGTGGTTGTGAACAAAACAGTGAGTTTGGTGGGGAATGGGAGCGAGGAGACTACCATTGATGGGGGGGGAGAGAGTAGTGCAGTAAATATTTCAGCTGATTGGGTGATAATGAGTGAATTTAGGATTACAGGTGGTGGCAAGTATCCTGATGCGGGGATAAAAATATTGTCAGATTTCAATTCTATATCCAACATCACATGCTTATCGAACAAAGACAACGGCATCTACCTATTGAATTCCAACGAAAGTACAATCACGAATAACACAAGCTCATCAAACAATGACGGTGGCATCAGGCTCTCCTCCGCCAGTAGATGCATTGTTACGAACAATATTTGTTTAAACAACTCAGAGGGCATTGTCCTCGAATCCAACACCTATAGATGCACAATCATGAACAACACATGCTGGTACAATGACTTCGGAATCAGCCTCTATTACTCGAGGGAGTGTTCAATCATGAACAACACAAGTTCGATGAACAAAAACGAGGGTATCCGCCTCATGGACACCGGTTCCTGTATAATCATGAACAACACAAGTTCGATGAACAAAAACGAGGGTATCCGCCTCATGGACACCGGTTCCTGTATAATCATGAACAACACAAGTTCCCTCAACTCAAATGGTATTAAGCTCATCGACGCCGGCGAATGTATAATTATGGATAACATCTGCTCTACGAATAATAACGGCGACGGTATCCAGCTTTACAACCTAAACGATTGCGCAATCGAAAACAATACTTGCACATCGAACGTTCGTAATGGCATCATCCTCAGTTTTTCCAGTGACTGCACATTCACGAACAACACATGCTCAGAGAACAACTGGTGGGGGATTGCTCTTAGCTCCACACTCTCCTGCACAATCACGAACAACACAATTTCAGAAAATAGAAGGGGTATCTATTTGAGTTCATCCTCAAAGTACAACACAGCCCATTATAACAATATCTTTAACAACACCGAATACGGAATAAGCACTACCGATAACAACGGCTATAAAATTCACGCTACAAACAATTGGTGGGGTGATGATTCCGGTCCTTTCCATTCATCAAAGAATATCCAAGGTAAAGGGGATAATGTAACGAATGAAGTAGACTTCGACCCTTGGATTGGAAAAAATGCTCCACCTGAGGCTTTAATTAATTCCATCTCTCCCTATCAAGCAATTGAAGGAGAATCAATCCTTTTTACTGGAAGTGGAACTGATGATGGTTCGATAGAACGATACTCTTGGAGAACAGAGGACATGGAACTATTCAATGGGACTAACTCCAGCTTCGCACTGTCAACTCTCTCAGCAGGCATCTATACTATCTATCTCAAGGTCCAAGACAACCATGGAATCTGGAGTGAAGAGGTATCAATGGAAATTACCATCTTGAAGGATACCGATGGAGACGGAATACCAGATACAAATGATGTTTTCATCAATGATGCTGCTGCTTCTAAGGATACCGATGGCGATGGATATCCAGATGAATGGAACGAAGGAAAATCTGAAACTGATTCTACAACAGGATTAAAACTAGATGAGTTTCCTGATGACCCAAAGAAATGGAAGAAAGAGGAAGACGATGGTGGTGGCGGGGACTTCCTCCATGGATTCGAGGTAATGAGTGTAGTAGCCGTTGTAACCATCATCACGATTGTTGAGAACTGGAAGAGAAGGAAAAAGAAATGAGAACAGACTTTTCCAAGCACAAGTCAGATATACGAAATTATTACAAAAATCAAATTCATACCTGAAGAAATTTATTATAGGTTAAGACAATTATCAAAGTTATATGGGCTTTTCAAAGAAAAATCTCACATACGTCCACTTCGACAACAGGAGAGTTGATATCATGGGAAATATATTTGAAGCTAACAAATTCAAATTCCCTGAACCCTATATTTCAAAATATATAATCCCGTCTGTAGGTGAAGACGTATTCAATGGTACGCACCGTATCTCAGGTTCGTGTGTATTGTATAAACAATTACGTGTGCCAAATACCAAATATAAAAAGTTAGAAATAATTGGGGCTGAAGGATGGGATACGTTCTTTAGCGAACCAGGAATTTGTCAATATCTTCTTCCAAAAAAGTTGGATTTACCAATTGCCAAATGTGATTCCGAACTAAAACCTCAATGGAATCCAATTCGTCCTTTTACTGGACATGGTTTCTTGGCAGGTGGAACTGCTGCGATTGTACAGCACCTATATCTTACAGAAGAAGTTGAACCGCACAATGGTCATTTGATGGTATTCTATGGTGATGAAGGTAACATATATTGTCGCTATCAATTCAATGAGACGAAGAATCAATGGGAGGAAGTAGAAAGGTTTGATACGTGGATTAACTCTAAACTCACAAAGATACCTCCAAATTCCTGGAAATCCTTGGTAAAATCTTTAATGAAAATTGAGGAAAACAATGCAATGGTATTGAGTACTTTTGCCAATTTGTTTCTCCTGACACATTGGAACATTATTGGTAAACTTTCATCCGACAATAGTATGCTCATATCTACACAGGACTTGGAAGGAAAGTCCTATTTATTAGCCTTCACATCAACCGAACATGTCAAGCAATATATTGATAGAATTCGGGAATTAAAGAATAATGATTATCCATCCGTCTTCGGTTAAGGGATATATTTCGCAAATATTATATGTCATAGGGT
>CAZTGJ010000160.1:0-7649 GCA_964613025.1 uncultured Thermoplasmata archaeon
AATAAGCTTTACTCAGAAAATCCATTGAATTTCCTTATAGGGGTACAAAAAAATATATCGGCAGCGTGGGGGCCGCCCAAAAGTCACTCTCGGTAGGTGCGGTGAGCCGGGACGACATGGTCACCGGTTTCAGCAGCAACGGAAGAGTCGGTGTAAAGATATCCGGCACAACCACTGATCTGCTGAAACCGGACGTGGTGGCTCCCGGTGGAAGTTTCTGGACCGGTCAGATGATCGCAGCGGACACCAACGACCGGGATCTGGACAAACCCACAAAGGACAACGATTACACGCTGATGGCCGGGACTTCCATGGCGACACCCGTTGTTTCCGGTGAGGCTGCCTTGGTAATCGATGCACTCACAGATTATGATAAGAAAGATGAGAACGACTGGAAGGGTCCGGATTCCGATACATGGAATGGTGTAGATGATGACGGGGACTGCAGGATCGACAATGACTTCGGCGAATGGAAATTCACAGAGCAGGAAGCTTTGTCGGTCAAGCGGGTTATTCTTATGACCACCCATGAGGTTCAGAAAGGAGAGAAAGGAACCAGTCATAATGAAGAGAACAAACCTCCGCTCGATCGAGGGGGAAAGGATCGGAGGGAGGGTTACGGAATGGTTAATGCCGATGCTGCGATTCAGGCGGTAACGGAAGAAATGACCTGCTGCAAGGATAATGGCACCCTGGGATCCGCTCAGAATCTTCCCACGGACCGGAAGGTTTGGGCCAAATATATCGAGCTGTTCAGCGAGGCCGAGTATTCGTTCAAGCTTGAGGGGAATGCAGGTGATTTCGATCTCTATCTTTACAATGTGCATTACAAGGACCTGGCAACGGGGGATACCCGGAACAGGTTTGATATCGGAGAACCCCAGATCATTAAAAGCAAGACAGGGGCCGGATCGAATCATGAGTTCAAAGTGAGACTAAAGGATGCATCTCAGAAAGCTCCAAGGCGGGGCATCTACTATGTGGCAGTCAAATGGGTGAGCGGTCATGGTGATTTCACGCTGGAGGTAACGAAGAAGACCAACTGGACCGTGATGGTATACATGGGAGCCGAACACTTCGACAAGGAGGCCCAGGATGCCATCAATGAAATGGAGAAGATCGGTTCCGATGGTAATATGAACATTATCGTGATGGTGGATTACTCGAATCTTGAAAATCTGAAGGGAACGGAATACGACCACCCCAACTCCTCTGTCTCGCAAAACACGGTGTACGCTCACTACATCAGGTGCGATAAAAAGGAGGATCTCATCACCTCACCGGTCTGTGGAAAGTGGGAAGAGATGAACATGGGGGATCCGAAGACCCTATCCGACTTTATAAAAAACGTCACCAAATGCTATCCTGCCAAACACTACCTTCTTGACATCTGGGGGCAGGGGTACGGTTGGAAGGGTGTGATACGGGACACGAATACATTCCTTGGCACTGATCTGCATAACGATACGCTCTACATGGGAGAACTGAAGAAGGCACTCAGCGACGGGGGTCAGTATTTCGACATCATCGGTTTCGATGCGGGGTTCATGGGGATGGTGGAAGTGGCGAAGCAGGTGTATCCTTTCGCCCAGGTCATGGTGGGATCGGAGGAGAGCATGAATCCCGAAGGCTGGCCTTATGACGATGTGCTGGAATGGCTCAGAGACAATTCCGACAAAACCTACTGGGAGTTCTCCTCAGCCATTGTGAACGCCTTCCACATGTATTATACGGTGGACGACCCGGACCCCTTGCACACCCTTTCCGCAGTGAACCTTGCAACGGATTTCGACACCCTGGTGAAGGGGAAGATCAATACATTCGCAGATGACATGTTGGGAGACGGTTCGCTTGATGAATGGGGACTTGAGGACTACAATTTCGGATTCGGCAAACACTTCGACCCGAATGACAACGTACAGATACGGGTCAAGAGCGACCTTGCTCTGTCCGAACGGTATCAGGACGGGAACTATATCGATCTCAGGGATTTCATGACCTACATTCGGGATAATCCAGGTATCCCGGCACCGTATAAGAAGGAAGCACCCGCTATTGTCGATCTTCTGCGAAAGAATGGAGACATCATACTCGCTGAGGAACATGGAAGCGCACATCCCAAATCCACAGGCCTTTCCATCTACTTCCCTGCCTATCAGACGAGATACGAAAATCCATTCGGGTCTGTGACCAATGATCCCTTCGACGACCCCTGGCCCTCCTGTGCAGAGGATGGGGGAACTCCTGAAAACCCCAAGAATCTCACCCTTTATGCATACGATTATTCCACGGAATGGGGAACGTCTCCGTACAAGCCCTTCGGCGCCAAGCCCCCCCACCCCCTGGAGGAAACTCCGGATTTCGATTTCAGGCAGGTGACCCTATGGGATGAGTTCCTTCACCGATATTACAAGCCTGTTGCGGATGCCGGGGAGGATCAGGTCGTTTTCACGGAAGGTCTGACCGCAACGGTGACCTTGGATGGATCGGGTTCCTCGGACGCAGACGGCAAGGTTCAGTTGTGGGCCTGGGATCTCGATGCCACCCTGGATGAACCATCCGGGACTCAGATGATCCCGGGAAATGATGACGCTGACGCCGATGAAAAGGATGAGACCATCGACGACTTCAACATCGAAGGCATGAAGGTTGATGTGCAGCTCCCCATCGGTGTTCACACAATTACATTGACCGTGTGGGACGATCACTTCAATGAGCCGGACACTCACAAGGATTACTATAATTCTACGAATGAGACCCATATGTGGCAGAGAAAGACGGATCAGGATCAGGTAACCGTGATTGTTCTCGGGAAGATCAAGACCATCGGAGATCCTGAGGTGATCAGAGGGGAGGATTCCTTCGTCACCTCATCCACCCCCTTCAATATTGATGACCACCTTGGGGAATATCCCGGAACCGTGCGGAATTACTATCGGATCTGGTATGACGACACCTGGACGGACTGGATGGATTACACCGGCCCTTTCACCCTGGAAGGAGAATGTGAGCACCGGATCGAGTTCTATGGGGAGACCGACTGGATGGACGAGACAATTCGTTCTCCAACGTTCAAGAACATCCACTACGTGGACGATTCGCCCCCCCGCATCACCCCTGACCCCATAGGCCCCAAATACGATGATTTCCTGAAAAATACCACAGTGATCAATCTTACAGGCGAGGACAGGGGAACCGAACCCTGCATCGTGGGACTGGACAAGATCAACTACCGAACGTGGTTCAACGGGAGCTGGAGCGAGTGGCTGCGCTATGCTGAGAATCTCACATTGGATTTCGAGGGAATGTACCATATGGAATACTACGGTGTGGACCTACTCAACAATACGGAGGATATCCAGAACATGACCTACATCGTTGACCTGACGGCACCGATTGTGACGAAGATGATCAGTGAGCCCAAAGCATATGACGGGCTCTGGGTGAGGACTAATACGACATTTTCCCTTGCCGCAACGGACCGGGATGCCGAAGGAGGGAGTGACGGAGTGGGGGTGGATAAGATCTTCTACAGGATCTGGCACGGAGGCTCCTGGTCCGACTGGATCACCTACGCCGGAGAGTTCAAGCTTGATTCCGAGGGTCTTCATTATCTCGAATACTATGCAGTTGACCATCTTGGAAATGCAGCCGACATTCACAACCAGACCCACTATGCTGACGATACTCCCCCAACCACGTATAAGACCATAGGGGAGCCCAATTTCAAGGACGGACTCTGGGTGACCTCGGATTCAGGTTTCACTCTGGAGTCGGATGACCTGACAGGGGTAGGAACGCAAGGAGCCTACTACCGCTTATGGCACAATGACAGTTGGACCGACTGGATCATGTATGAGGAAATCTTCTCACTGGAAGAGGAAGGATCCTACACTATCGAGTTCTTATCCGTTGACCTTCTCGGAAATACGGAGTCGGTAATCTCCCAGGACCATTCCGTGGACAATACAGCCCCCAATATGACAGAGGAGGTGGGGGAACCAAACTGGGAGGACAGCTACTATGTGAGCAAGGAGACACCCATATGGGTGAATGCCTCGGATGAGAATGCCGAAGGGAAGAACGGCTCCCTTGTGGAATACATCTACTACGAGATATGGTGGGACAGTGACGATGACGGGGACGTGGACACCATGGTAGACAATGAAACGGTGATGGACCGGACCGTTGAATTGGTCCTGCGGGATTGGGGTGTGAACCGGATATACTTCTATGCGGTTGACTACATCGGAAATGTGGCGGAAACGGAATACCGGCAGCATGAACTGGTCTGATGGCTTGAGGGCATTTCTGCCTCTCCCCTACCTCCTCCCCCCACCTCCCCTTTCATAACTCGTTTTGCTTCCACCTCCTTCCCCTCCCACAACTCTCTTCCCCTCACCCTTCTGTTATCGTAAGGAATCAATAAATACGATTTACAACCCTCATCAAACCAATGCCAGTCATCAATCTCGATATTAACGATCTGAATTCCCTGCTGGGAAAGGAATACCCTGTGGACGAACTCATCCAGCGCATACCCATGATCGGCGCCGATGCAGGAAAACCCGACGGTGGTATCCTGCCTGTAGAGTTCTTTCCCGACCGTCCCGATATGTTCAGCGTGGAGGGAGCTGCCCGGGCTTTGAGATATTTTCTGGCATCCGATGACGATCTGAAAAACATGCCGTTTCCCGAGTATCGGGTGAAGGATTCCGGAATAACCATGACCGTGGATCCCTCTGTTGGAGAGGTTCGACCTCATGTGGTCGGAGCCGTCATCAGAAATGTGATCATGACCGACCCTCTCATCCAGTCACTCATGGACCACCAGGAGAAGCTTCACCTGACCATTGGCAGAAAACGGGTGAAGGCTGCAATAGGAGTTCACGATATTTCCCAAGTCAACGGTCCCTTCATCTACACCACTACATCTCCGGATTTTTCCTTTGTCCCCCTGATGAAGGACAGGGAGATGACCCTTTCACAGATCCTCGACTATCATGAGAAAGGGATCGCTTACAAACACATCCTCGATGGAAAGGAACGGTATCCCCTCATCCTGGACAGGGATCAGAACGTGCTGTCATTCCCCCCGATCATCAATGGTCAGCTCACTTCGGTTGAGGAAGATACAACCGACATATTCATCGATGTCACCGGCATGGAGCTCAGGCCGATCTCTCTTGCCCTGAACATCATCGCAACAGCATTTGCGGAACGGGGTGCGGAGATCGAGAGTATCACTATCGTCTACGATGAGGGGCATCCCCAGTTCGGTGGGAAGAGCCTGGTCACTCCGGACCTCGAGTGGAAGGAGCGGACCGTTCCGGTGAGTGATCTGAACCAGCTCCTGAACACAGATTTGAGTGCTGAGCAATGGTTTCTGCCCTTCAAACGAATGTCCATGATGGCCGAATCGTTACATGGTGGGACCAGCCTCAGGATCTCGTATCCTTCGTATCGGGCTGACATCCTTCACGACTGGGATATATTCGAGGATGCTGCCGTGGGATACGGCTACGACAGGATTCTCGCCGCTCCTCCTGCAGTCCAGAGCACCGGAGCCCCACTCCCCGCGATCAGGACCATCAGAAAGTTCCAGAGGACCATGATGGGTTTGGGATTCTCAGAGGTAAAGACCCTTACCCTCACCGGGGAACAGGAGGGATACGCCAACATGGACCTTGACCTCCCGGTGAACGACATCCTCATTCACAACCCGATAACCGAGGACCACACCCGTCTGCGATCTTCACTTCTCCCTTCGCTCCTCTCCATTCTCAAAGCAAACAGACACCGGGATCTTCCGCAGAGGATCGAGGAACCCGGCATTGTGGTTGAGGATGGGTTGAACCGGTGGAAGGGAGCCGGTGTGGTGATCCACTCAAAAGCTGGATTCACAGAAATGAAATCCACGATCCTTTCACTCCTTCCGGCATTTGGAAAGGATTTTACTCTCTCCCCGGGAAATCATCCTTCATTCGTTACCGGGAGATATGCAGAGATTAATATTGCAGAGGGTGAGGTGGTGGGGTATTTCGGAGAGCTTCATCCAAAAGTCATATCGGCATTTTCCCTTGAATATCCTGTGATTGGATTCGAGATCTCCCTTGATTCTTTGAAACAGACGTAAGACTCGTTTCATTTCTTATGATACCCCGCAGCTTGCTGCGTGGAAGCTTCATTTTGGTGGCGGGGTTTTATTGCTGTAAATCGAGTGATCTTCATTCGGAGAAAATGGTTGTCCCGGGGGTGATCCGGGTTTCGACTGGATTCCAGAAGTGGGGGGAGCGAAGCTGGTATCGGAATGAGGGATTGTAGTCCGGCTCAGGGGAAGCTCCGGGGGAATGAATGCTTTGAGGTCTTCAGGTCGGAGAGGCTTTTCACGATCCATTCCTTTGTTTTGAGTATTCCCGGATTCCGGGGTTGAGGCAACAGGACCGGACCCAGACTCAGAAGAAGGTTGATCCGCCTGCTCAGATGAAGGTTTTCGGGATGAGACGGGTTTCAGGGACTGGCTTTTTTTCACAGAATGATAGAAACCGAGAATGATCATAAGAAGTGAAAGATAGAGATGAAATGGAAGAAAGGCAAAGAAGCACACCATTCCGATTCCGAACCACATTTCAACCCCTTTATTGACATTCTTTTTCGCACGTCTGGCTGCAACGGTAACCATGACAAGGGAGAGGAAGGCCGCACCGATCCAAAGTGAGTACAGCAGTGTCGAAGAGATAACAGGAGGGAGCTTTCTCACATGGATGGCGTCCCCGGAGGTGTCATAGGTGACATAGCTGCTCCTGAAGCCAAAGAGAGCTTCACTTTCAAATCTGTGACCCTCGGGAAAGAGAAAGTGGTTCAGTGCAAAGGAGGAGGTTTGCAGATCGATACTGGATCCTGTCTCGATCTTAATCTCACCAACGGGAGGAAATCCATGAAAGTCGATCTTGGAAAGGAATTTCAATGGAGCAATGGTATAGGCACTCTTTGATGGCTCGATCTCCACACGGACCTCAATGGTCTCGAACTCGCTGAGGATCCTCGGTTTCACAGATGTGATATCATAGGAGGCATCGATATCCAGTACCGTTTCAATGAAATGCCTCTCGGAGTCAACGAGAGTTTTTCCTCCGGGAAGGATGGAATCAAAGAGATATTCAATGGTAGCGATGGGGGTGATCATGGTACTGAGATTTTCCCAGGAAAGATCGGTCCAGGGCAGGACCGGGGGGTAGGCCTTGGGCCGGTAGATATCCGATTCATGGAACTCGCTCTCACCCCAGATCACCTTGAAATTCATAGTGAGAATTCCATCACTGCGGATGTTGATATTGGACCGAACCGTGACCCTGGAGGACTCTCCATCCAGATCCAGACCGGACACAGACATTGCATGCATTTGAGATAGGGCGAGTGAGAATAGAATGACCAATACCGTGGTTCGATGTTTCATTATTCCCCATGGCGGGTATCGATATAGGTATAAATACCTTGCTCCAGTAGTCAATCAGTACTGGAATGAATAAAGATGAATAGCAAAAATATATTACATAAATAAATGAATGATAAATGATTAATAAACTAAATGATCACTAGGTTGTAGAAGCACTGCAAGATTACAATTTGGTGGGTACTGGGGTGATATG
>CAZTGJ010000161.1:0-7635 GCA_964613025.1 uncultured Thermoplasmata archaeon
GTGAAATGTGTACTTTCCAGTGTAGGAGGGCTTCAGATCACTGAACTCTTACGGTGGAGGACAACATATAAATATCATAATTATTTCGCTTGGTTGTGGTACACTCTTGCACAACAACCACAACCAGGAGAATATAAAATGAGCGATCATGAACTCAAGAGGGATATTGGATTTGTGGTGACAAAGCCACCATTGGAATCCGGACTAGTATCCAACATGCTTTCCATTGCCAAGAGTTCGATTGATCAGGGAAAGTCGGTTGGCATGTTCCTGATCAGCGATGGGGTTTGGCTCGTCAAGAAGAACCAGAAGAATCATGTTGTCGAAAAATTCGAAAACATTCTGAAGGGTGGCGCCACAGTCATCGTCAGCGGAGAGCATCTGGAAGCCGCAGGAATATCCGGTGAGGAGATCATCGAAGGAGTGACTGTCTCAAAAAAGATTTACAAGGATCTTGTGACGAATGTCATGGAGCACTGGGATAAGGTGATGACAATATGACCGAGAAGAAGAAGCTCACTATCATGCTTTTCAAGGGACCCTACGTTTCCGAGTCGGCTGACCTGGCCTTGAAAACGGCATTAAGGGCCAAAAGGATGGGATATGATGTGCATATATTTCTCTATCTGGACGGGGCATGGAATTCTCACATCGTGAATGAGAAGCAGTACAACAATCCAGGCGAATGGATCCGTTCGGTGCTCCACCGCGGTATCAGCGTGACTGCATGTGAGCGTTGTTCCGATGCCCGCGACCTGACGAAAGAAAACATGATCGACGGGGTCAGGATCACAGGGTCCTATCCCTTCATGGACCTGCTCATGGAATCAGACAAGGTCCTGTCCTTCGGAGGCTGATATCATGAAATCGGGTAAATTATTGATCTACGCAACACATGGCACATATGGACGCGACGATGATGCTTACGGAGCGCTCCTTGCATCGAACAGCGCCCTTGCCAAAGGCCTGGAGGTCACCCTCGTGCTCGTTGATGACGGTGTGGCAATGGCCAAGGGCAACCAGAATACCGCAAAGATCGGATTGCCGAACAATCTCGAGGACATGCAGGATCTCATTGACCTGGATGGCAGGCTCGTAGTTGTCGGGGAATCCATGGAGGAGCGGGGGATCGCTGCAAGCGAACTCATCGAAGGCGCTGAGGTTGTCAGCCTGTCCGACCTTGTGAACGTAATTATGGAACATGACATATTCTTAACATTCTGATCTAGTACATAACAGGAGGAAACAAAATGGCAGATGAAGTTACTATCTCAACAATGGGCATGAACTGTCCGAAACCACTTATCGAAACCCGGAAAGCACTGAAGAAGATGGAGTCCGGTCAGATCCTTGTCGTTGAAGGGGATCACATGATATCGCTGACCGAGATACCTACCGCAATGGAGAACACCGGCGATGAGGTCCTGGCCATCGAAAAAACTGATGCAAAATGGGTCATGAGAATCAAGAAGGCTTGAAAATATGACTGAAACGAAATCAATGTCAATCGTATTGCACAGTGGAGACCTCGATAAGGCGATTGCAGCCTTCATTCTGGCATCGGGCGGTGCGGTGAAGGGTCTGGACGTTACCATGTTCTTTACGTTCTGGGGACTCAATGTCATGCAGAAGGGAGGAGCAGGAAAGGCAAAGCTCTCGAAGATGAACATGGGTGGTCTTGGGACAGCAATGATCAAGAAGAAAATGGCGGAACACAACGTTGCTTCACTTGAGGAACTCATTTCCGATTGCAATGAACTTGGAGTCCGCATGGTTGCATGCGAGATGACTATGGACCTCATGGGAATCCCGAAGGATAAGCTTATCAAAGAGATCACCGATATCGGCGGTGTTGGCAAGTATATGGATTCCGCAATTGAAGGACATGTCAACCTGTTCATCTGAGCAAGATCCATCGATCCTGCTATTGAACTACTGTTATACACCGGGGCTTTGAGACTATGCTGGAAGAATTTCCTGCCATCACATTCAAGATCGATGATGAAACCTTCACCTGCTACGACCTTGTCAAGTGCATGTTCAGACTATCCGAGACCGAGATTTCCATCATCAAGGTCATGGAGGAGATGGAAGCTCTGACGGCACAGGATGTTGCGACTAGGATTAACCGGGACAGGGCAACTGCGTACAGGGCGCTGGAGAAGCTCGTTTCGATCGGACTCCTTCACAAAGAAAGGCGGGGACGAGAAGTAAGAGGATTTTCCAATTTTTATCTGAAAATAGCGAGAAAGGACATACTTCGGAAGGCTGAGAAGCGATTGGACAAGTGTTATAATGCCATCAAGGGCGCTCTCATGAACAATGAGGATTGAAAACCCAGCTCAGGGCCTTCCACGTTTCTTACCTTCCCGATTTCCACCTGAATCACTCTACAACCGTACAGAGCAGAGGGACCTATTGCATCGCCAGGATCGAAGGTGTACCCATATCCGAAATCGACAATTGACATTTATATGGACATTTTTATGTAAACATATCGAGGACTTCAATAAGGACCCTGCTTATTTATGGGAGTGTCAGGGTCATGCTACCGAGGAATGAAGGCAAGGCACCATGTTAGAAAAAATTCCTATATTAACCATGAATATCGAAGACGGAACCTTTACCTGTGTCGATCTTGTCAAGTGTATGTTTGACCTCTCGCAAACCGAGATGATTATCCTCCAGTCTATGGAAGAAACGGAGGCATACACCGCCCACCAGCTTGGGGAATTCATCAACAGGGACAGGGCAACAGCCTATCGGGCACTGGAGAAACTGCTTTCCATCGGGCTGCTCTACAAGGAGCGAAAGGGTCGTGAGGGGAGAGGATATTCGAATTACTATTCGAAGGTCGCCAGCAAGAAGATCCTGAAAAAGGCGGAGCAGAAGCTGGATAGGTATTATACGGCAATTAAATCTGGCCTCATGAATGAGCAGTGACGCCAGTGGATTGTGAACGAACCTCCCTCCTCCACCCCCCCCTTCTTCTATCTCTCCTGCCCCTGGTTCCTCCATAGGTATTCCAACACATCTTCATCTCCCCGCTCATCACCATTCAATTTTCCCTACCCCCCATCCACTCCACATTCATATACCACCTTCCAACCGAAAAATATGTGCACGTTTTCTGCCAAGCTCACAAACCATAAATACAACGACTCCCCTGTGCCAACCATGGGTACCATCAGGATACTGGACGATGCCACCATCAATCAGATCGCCGCAGGAGAGGTTGTGGAACGGCCCGCCTCTGCTGTGAAGGAACTGATCGAGAACTCCATCGATGCAGGCGCTACCCGAATATTCATCACCCTGCAGGAAGGGGGGAAGTCACTCATCCGGGTCAGGGACAACGGAAGCGGAATGACAAAGGAGGATGCCCTGCTTTCCTTTGAAAAGCACACCACCAGCAAGATCAAGGACATCACTGATATCTTTTCCATCCGGAGCCTCGGCTTCAGGGGAGAGGCCCTGGCAAGCATTGCTTCGGTGTCCCAGACCACCATGATCACCAGAACGATCCCGGGTGCTCTCGACACTGATTCCTACGCAGGGACGAAACTTACCCTGGAGGGCGGGGAGCTCATAAAGGTCGAAGAGGTCGGTTGTCCGGCAGGAACCACGATCACCGTGGAAAATCTCTTTTTCAATGTTCCTGCACGATTGAAATATCTCAAGACAGATCGTACCGAACTCAATCAGATCCTGAGGGTGGTTACCTCCTGTGCCCTGGCCTATCCCGAGATATTTTTCGAGCTGACCCATGAAGGGCGGAGGCTCATTCTCTCTCCGGGTTCAGGGAATCTCCTGGAGACCATTTCCTCCATCATCGGGAAGACTGCGGTACGGCAGATGGTGGAGATCACCTATTCCAGCCCCAAGGCAACGGTGCGGGGATACCTCTCCAAACCCTCTCACACCAGGGCCAATCAGAAGCATGTCTATCTCTTCATCAACCGGAGGCCGGTACGGTCACCCCAGATCATCAGGGCAATACGGGAGGGTTTCGGAACCCTGCTCCCACCGGTCCGTTATCCTGTCGGGGTGGTGGAATTACATGTGGACCCAAAGGAGCTCGATGTGAACATCCATCCGGCGAAGAGCGAGGTGAAGTTCCAGTATCCGGATGACATCTTCATCACAGTTACCAACGCGGTGAGGCATGCCCTTGGAGGAAAGGACCTCAGTGTGAGGGCAAGTCCCGGGAAGAAGACCTCCGCTCCGATTTACAAAGGCTTCTTCACCGAAGCCGAGAAGCAGAGGATGAGGATCGCAGAGGAACGGAGGATGAAGGTGGCCGAGGCACGGGGCGAATATGGATCGGAGCACCAACCTTCACCACCCACTCCGGGAACACGGATCGCTGACAGAAGAACGCAACTGATCACTGAGAAGCAGGAAACCATCGATGAAGCATTACCAGATGAAACAGTAACCGACCAAAAGGAGACATCAGGGGGGGAGGAAGGATCCTGGGGGCAGGAGATGGCAGAGGATGCGGGTGGTGCATTACGTCACATGCGACCCATCGGACAGATCGGGAATCTCTTCATTGTCGTGGAGACGGACGAAGGAATGGCGGTGATCGATCAGCATGCCGCCCATGAGCGGGTCATGTACGAGCGGCTCAAACGCAATTACAGTGAAGACCCTCTGAAGAACCAGCACCTTATCGAACCGCTTTCACTGGAACTCGCCCCCGAGGAACAGGAAGCAGTGAACATGTATCAGTCGCAGCTTGCATTCCTGGGGTTCGAGATCGAGGAGTTCGGCGGGAACACCTTCATCGTCAGGACAGTACCCGTTGTTCTGGGAAAGCACACGACCCCGGAAATGATCTACGATCTCATTGATGAACTGGTTGCCACGGGAAAGACCCGGGGTCTGGAGGAGCAGAAGGACGATATGCTCAAACTCCTCGCTTGTCACTCCGCCATTCGGGGTGGGGAGGGGCTCAGTATGCCAAGGATCGAGAAGCTGCTCGAGGAACTGTTGGCAATGGAGAATCCCTTTACCTGCCCCCACGGACGGCCCACCATCATTCGATTCCCCACGTCCGAACTGGAGAAGAAGTTCAAGCGGACCGGTTTCTAGACATACCATACTAAAAGATGGGAATTGAAGTGAGGAGAGGGAAATGGGACCAAAGAAAGGTGTGGGGTGGAATATGGTGAAAAAGCGTGAAAAGGTGAATTGTTATAAAGGAGTAAGAATCATCCCTCCAATCTCTTAATATAATGTGGTGATTTATGAGATTTGCGATGTACAACGCGAGTAGTAAAACCAAAAGAGCAGGTTTCACAGGAAAAAGCCTCATGTTATTGGAATGGATGGCAATAATACTCGTTCTGATATTTATCCATCAGGTAGGTCTGGTTGATGGAGATTCTCCTCGTACAATCATCGTGGACGACGATGGTGAGGGGGATTACGAAACGATACAGGAGGCCATCGATGCTGCAGAGGACGGCGACACGATCCGGGTGTGGGAGGGGACATACTATGAGAATGTTGTTGTAAAAAAAACATTGAATTTAGTGGGAAATGGCAGTGAGGAGACGACTATTAATGCCAGCGGAAACCTCGATACGATGAAAATCACCGCAGACTGGGTGAACGTGAGTGGATTTATGGTTAAAGGAAGTGGAAGCGATTATGGGGATGCTGGAATTCGTGTGGAATCGAATAATAATACTATCTCCAACAATACATTCTCGGACAACAACATTGGTCTCTATGTCTATCGCTCAGATAACAATTCCATAACCAACAACAGAGCCACATTGAACTATGGGTCCGGATACAGTATCGATCACTCCAATAAAAACACCATAACCAATAACACAGCAAGCTCGAACGAGGACGTTGGATTCAATCTCTTCGACTCCTACAACAATACCATAACCCATAACGCGGCAAACTCGAACGGAATCAGTGGAATCTACCTCATTGGAAGCAGAAATATCCTGACCAAGAACAACGCGTCAGACAATAATTTCGGAATTGAACTCCTATCCTCCAACAACAATACCATATCTAACAATACAGTGAACTTCAACAAGTACTATGGAATTCAACTCAATGACTCCCCCAACAATACCATAGCAAACAACACATTTAACTCGAACAACTATCATGGGATTATACTTCATGGCTCCAACAACAACATCATAACCAACAACACAGCGATTTCGAACAGGTTCCGTGGAACTCAACTCAGTAATTCCAACAACAACACGCTAGAAAACAACACCTTCGGCGATAATGAAGTAGGCATCTTAGTCACCGGATCTTCAAGCAACAATACAGCTCATTCCAATATTATCTACGATAACACTGATTACGGTATCGAAGTTTCCGATAGTGATGGGATCACTATCAATGCCACCAACAACTGGTGGGGGGACAATTCCGGACCATTTCATCCTGGCAGCAATCCCACTGGGAAAGGAGAAATTGTTTCAGATAATGTCGAATTCGATCCCTGGACCAGGATGGAGAATCTGACCGATATCACATATTACGTTGACGACGACTCACCTGCTGGGGGAGACGGGAGCAAGGAGCGGCCCTTCAATACGATTCAAGATGCCATCGATGGGCCTTGGAGCGAGTATACGATCAGGGTGTGGGAGGGGGTGTATTACGAGAATATCATCGTGGATAAAACCTTGATAATTTTAGGGAATTCCTCCTCATCGACCTTAATCAATGGCACCGGCGAAGGGTCTGTGATTATTGTACAGGCTGAAAATGTGATTATCTCGGGTTTCCGGATCACCAGCTCGGGTGGTGGTGGAATTAATGCTGGCATATATATCCAAGCGGAAAATTGCACTATAACGAGATGTAATGTAACGGGAAATGATCGATTTGGAATATTTCTCAGGAGTGTTGATAATGCTTCCCTTCGGAACAACACCTTCTATATCCCATCATCAACCGGGATTATTTTAACTGGCTCGAACAACAATGCCATAATCAATAACACGTATCGTGGGAGCCGTGGTCAAGGAATAGCTCTTGATTCGAATTCCAATGACAATATCATTGCGGAGAATCATTGTTTCGGTCTTTTAAGATCGATCTGGCTCTACAGTTCATACCACAATATCATAACCAACAATACTCTCGAAAATTGTACAGACGTCAGCATTGAACTTAAAGATTCGAATCATAATACAATCAAAGACAATGTCGTTGATACCAATAGCAAAGCGATCCGCCTCTCACGTTCACACCATATTACCATGGAAAATAATACTCTAACCAACGAAGGATTGAAAATTATCGGTTCTTCACTCGAATACTGGAATACCCACAATATAGATGCTTCCAATACGGTAAACGGACGGCCGTTGTATTATTTGTCAAATAGGACCGGTGGATCGATCCCCAATGATGCAGGTCAAGTGATCCTTGCAAATGGCTCCTTGCTCGTTATCGAAAACCAGAACTGGAGTGAAATGATTGCAGGAATTCAGGTTGGTTTTTCACAATTCATCACCATAGCCAACAGTACGTGTTCAAATAATAATTTCTACGGGATCGATCTGAGTTATTCTGATAACAATATCATTAGCCTGTAGGGATTTGCAATAATCAAATCCCCTCATTTATCTCCACTGGAAA
>CAZTGJ010000162.1:0-7631 GCA_964613025.1 uncultured Thermoplasmata archaeon
TCAAGTCAATGAGCCGGAAGGCTCAAATTGCACCCGAAGGGTGCTTTTTTTTGAAGAAGGAAAAATAATATCCAAGCGAGTGGAACGATCAATCCAATGACGGCACTATGCAATTCCATACCAAACGATACGAACGAACTATTTTTTGAGCAGGGGGGAAGGGGGTGTGGGAAGATTTTTAAAATGCCATGTACTCTAATGCACTATAGATCGGCTTTTTTGAACGGCTGTGAGTATCTTCAAAAATGATTCAGCAGTATCAGAACTCCGGCATCATATTCTGGACTTCCTCATGGGTAAAGACAGGACCATGCTTGCACACATAGATATCGCCTATGTTGCAGCGCCCGCATTTCCCGATCCCGCACTTCATCCTGTTCTCTAATGTTGTGTAGATCTGTGATGGTTTCCAGCCGAGCTTGTCCAGCGCCTGTGTGATGAACTTAATTGCGATAGGTGGCCCGCAGGTCACGACGATGGAATTTTCCGGATCCGGTTTCACTACTTCTACCAACTGAGGTACGAAGCACGTAAACTTATTCACCCCATCGGGGATCTCTGTTTCACCAGGGTTCTTCATGTTGATGGCCGGCCAATCCGAATGCGCCGCACCCTCGATTGGTCCCTTTGGCCCGAAGGCCCAGTCAATACAAAGCCACAGATCCAGGTCATCCCTGTTGTCCAGTTCTTTGAACTCATCCTTGTAGGCCAGATCTGCCGGTGTCCGTGCACCGTATATGAGTGTGACATTTCCATAATCCTTCCTGTTCTCAGGAGCGAGGACATACTGATAGACAGACCGTACCGGGGAGATCCCGATACCTGCACCAATAAACACCATGTGTTTCCCCTTCCACTCCTCCACTGGGAAATTGTTTCCATAAGGTCCGCGAACCCCCACCCTGTCACCCACCTCAAGTTCATGAAGCTTGCCGGTAACATTCCCCACCTTCATAGCCGATACCTGGATGATACCGTCCATATTGGGGAGGGAGGAAATTGCAAAGACGCTCTCTCCCTTTCCGAATGAGCTTATTAGGGCGAACTGACCTGGTTTATGGAAGAACTTCTTCCGTGACTCCACATCATCGATCTGCATGGTGAAGGTCTTGATCGGCCGCCCCCCACCCGCCTCCAGTTGAATGTTCGTTATCGTCGTCATGTAAGGTTTGTAGACGTTGTCATTAGTATTCTCATTATCACCGTTTCCGCTCATTCCATCACTCCCCGCCGTCCCTGTTTTTCACATCTTCCTTCACACCTTCCACGACCTCGATGATATCGATATTCACAGGACAACCGGAAATACATCTGCCGCAGCCAACACACCCGACCACTTCCAGGTTCTTCCCCATGTAAAGGAATTTATGATATATCCTATTCCGCTGACGATAGCTCTTTTCAGGTCTCGGATTGTGACCGCTTGCATGAACAGAGTAGTACGACGTCTGGCATGTGTCCCAGGTCCGTTCTCTCCACCCCTTGCCCTTGGTGATAACATCGTTGATGTCGAAGCAGTGGCAGGTGGGGCAGAGCAGGGTGCAGATGCCGCAGCCTAGACAACGGTTGGCAAACTCCTCCCAGTAGTCACTCCCGAATGCATTCTCCAGCGCTTCGGTCACTCCATCCAGATCAAGGGTTCGAACGATGCTTTTCTCGGCCTTCTTTGTGACCTCCTGTGCTGCATCTTCATCTGATTCACTGGCATCGGTAAACAGGTCGCCGCCCAGCTCGAGGATCTTTTCGCCCTTCCCGGTCACGGATTCCACAAGATAGCGGTCTCCCAGATCGGTCCAGAGCATGTCGGACCCCTCACTGGAACCGGGACCGCCTCCCATAGATGTGCAGAAACAGGAGTCTCGTGGCTCTGTACAGCCGAGACTGATCGTAATGGCACTTTCACGTTTGTTATTGTAATAAGGATCCTTGTAATCCCAGTTGAATACGCCATCCAGAATGGTATTCGCAGCAGCGTCACACGGACGTGCACCAAACAGGAGGATGGGTTCATCAGGGAATTCGGGTTCCTTTACATCGGTTATCTTCAGATCTTTGATCACGAAATCGAACATTTTCTCCGTTTGTGGGAAGAAAATATCCTTTGGTGGTTTCTTGGAGTTGGAAAAATCCAGCAGGATGTCCTTATCGAAGGGGTAATAGGAAACCACTCCCCCCTTCTCCACGGGAACGTATACATTAAAATCCGAGAGCTTTCCAAGAAGGTCCGTCACTTTATCCTTGCCAATAATCTTCGTCATGTCATTCCCTCCTACCAGATCCCCTCTCCGGGGTCGTCCACATCATAGCTGCCGAACATGGGTTTCTCCTCGACGTTCATTCCCGGATATATTTTGAACTTGTTCTTGGCCTGTCTGGCAAGGAAGCGGTTAAGCAACCTGATGGGTATATCCATTGGGCAGGCACGTTCACATTCACCGCAGTCAATACACCTCCCGGCAAGATGCATGGCCCTCACTAGATGATAGAAGGTGTTCTCCCTGATCCCCACGCTCTTCTCGTTCCAGTTGAAAGGTTTCGCCTTGTCGAACACACATTCCTCGCAATAACACAAAGAACATGCATCCCTACAGGCATAGCAGCGTACGCAGCGGGAGAAATGCTCTTCCCAGAACGCCCAGCGTTCACCCTCGGGCATTGCTTCTATCTCAGCAATGTCATCGAACTCATCCGGTTTGAAATGAATTTCCGCTTTGCCAAGCATGACATCCTGGATGACGGGTTTATGAGTGATACAGACCTTGCACTTGTCGAATTCAAGATCCACCTTGGGCACGGTCAATTCTCCGCCATCGTATCTCATGATAAAATCATCACCCACATCAATATACGTAATGGAATTCCGGTTCTCCGGGGGCACCTGGGTAATGAATCGCTGGAGCTTTTCAGGATCGACTGAACTTTCACTGAGAACTCCGACGATCCTGACCCTCTCCCTGGGTACGATGTTTTCCTTTATCAGTTCCACCAGGGTTTTGGAATCACAGGGCTTGACCACGACGCCAATTGGTCTCAGGTCGGGTTCCTCGCCCCGCTTGGGTTTGATCTGCATCTCCTGCACCACATACCGGGTTAGATTGTCCACACATGCCGGTCCAAGGACCAGCTTATCAACATCTGCAGCATCATAAATGAATACAGGTCGTGCTATGGAGGAATTGAGCCCTTTCTCATAACCGATGAAGTATTTGATCTCCCCGCTTTCGAGCCATTCCTTCACCTGGGTACGGAGCTGGATCTCCAGTTCACTGAAATCGAGCATTATTCATCCCCCCCACTGAGCCTTTTCTGCGGACCCAATTCCTTGATCCGCTCGGTGAACTTGGTTACCACTTTGGCGAATTTCTGGCCTTCCGAAGCAGAGACCCAGGACACCTGGAACCGATCGGGTTCAACGTCGACGAATTCCATGAGTTCCTTGAGCAGCGAGAGCTTCCTTCGTGCATGATAGTTACCCTCGATATAATGACAATCTCCGGGATGGCACCCCGATACCAGAACGCCGTCCGCTCCTTCCTGCAGAGCCTTCAGCACGAACTGGGGATTCACTCGCCCTGAGCACATCACTTTGATGATACGTATGTTCTGGGGATACTGCAGACGGGATGTTCCCGCCAGATCCGCGCCGGTATAACTGCACCAGTTGCAGAGAAAACCAATGATCTTTGGTTCCCAGTCACTATTCGCTTTCTCGTCGTCCATTAAAATACCTCGAACACTGAATTTCTAATCATTGATAATATCTGGTTGTCATTGAACCCCTTCTGCTGGATCGCACCGGGACGGCAGGTTGCCGAACACAGGCCACAACCCTTGCACAGGACCTCATTGACCCTGGCCTTGCCCCCCTCCTCAAGAAGCTCGATCGCCGTGAATGGGCATGACTCGACACACAATCCACAGCCACTGCAGAGATCCTCCTCGACAAAGGCGGTTATCCCTTCCAGAACCAGTCTTCCCTTCATGATGGGGATGGCGGCCCGGGAGGCAGCACCCTCGGCCTGGGCAATTGTGTCCGGAAGGTTCTTTGGGAAATGAGCTGATCCGCAGAAGTACACACCATCTGTGGCAAAGTCCAATGGCCTGATCTTCGCATGGGCTTCCGTAAAGAAGCCTCCTGAACCGGTGGGTACCTTAAAGATTTTCTTGATATTCTCGGTATCCTCACTTCCCTCGGTCTGCGCAGTAAGCACCAGCAGATCAGCAGGCAGTGAGTATTCGTCCCCATATATGGCGTCCTTGACGGTCACCAGGACATTTCCCTCAGTGTCCTCCTGAACAACAGGCTTATCCTCCTGGGTATACCGGATGATCTTCACTTTCTTATTCTCAACGACATCGGCAAAATATTCTTCCTCGTCTTTGCCGAACACCCGGATATCACGATATAATATGTATACGTCACTCTTGGGATACTTTTCCTTCATGAGCTTGGCGTTCTTAATTGAGACTCCGCATCCGATACGGCAGCAATAGGGACGTTCTTCCTCCATGGCTCCCGCACAATTGATCATCACAACGGTTCCCGGGGCTTTCAGATCACCCTTCTTGAAGTGATCCTCCAGTGCCGTCTGTGTCATGATCTTCGGATTCTCCCCGAAACCATACCTGCCTGTGAGATCGATCTCATTGAAACCCGTTGCAATTATCACGGTTCCGAAGGTTATTTCCTCCAGGCCGTCCGGGGTCTGTATTTTTGCCTTGAAATTCCCAATGAATCCTTCCAGATCACCGAGATCGGATCCCTTGAAGACCGTAATATACTCTGATTTCTGGACCTTTTCTATGAGCGGATCAATGACGTCACTTGCCTTCATTTCCGAGGGAAACAGGGTGTCCAGGTTCCTCAAGGAACCTCCGAGTTCGTCCTTCTTCTCGAGGATGTACGATTTGATCTTCATATCTTCCAGTGACAGTGCCGCGGTCATCCCTGCAAGGCCCCCGCCGATGATGAGCACACCAGGGGTAACATCCACCTCTCCCTGGGATAAGGGTTCCAGCAGCCGTGACTTGGCGATGGAAATGCGCACCAGATCCTTGGCCTTCTGGGTTGCCTTCGCCCGGTCATGGGAATGGACCCACGAACAATGCTGCCGGATATTGGCGAACTCGAAGAGGTACTTGTTCAGACCTGCTTCCACAAGGGTATCCTGGAACAGGGGACCGTGGGTGATGGGGGAACATGCCGCAACGATGACCCGGTTGAGATTCTGCTCCTCAACCTTCTCGCGAAGGTCCTTTTGCGTGTCCTCGGAGCAGGCGAACATGACATCGGTGGCATAGCTGACGTTGGGGAGTTCCCTGACATAATCTGCTACCTCTTTTGTATCGAGATACCCCTCGATGTTCTTGCCGCAGTGGCAAACGAACACACCGATCCTGGGTTTCTCCCCTTTCACATCCTTCTCCCCTGCCTTTTCTGCGGGGATCACCTGATCACGATCCACGATCGGGGCCATGGCCTTGGCAGCAGCACCGCTTCCCATTGCCACACTGTCAGGGATATCTTTGGGACCCTGATTGCATCCAGCAATAAAGACACCCTCCCGTGTGGAATTGATAGGATCGGTGAGAATGGATTCCGACTTGAAGAATCCGCTTTCATCGACGCCGATGTCAAGAATCCCTGCAAGTCTGTTGTTGCTTGCGGAGGGCATGATCGCAGTGGAGAGTACCAGAAGATCGACTGTCTTCTCCAGGACCTCCCTGGTGTGGGTGTCCATATACCGAATGGTGATGCTTCCATCTTCGTTCTCGTAGACAGAGGATGGACGGGATCGGATGTAGTTCACACCAAGCGCCTTTGCTTTATCGTAATATTGCTGGAAGTCCTTTCCGTAGGCCCGAAGGTCCATGTAGAAGACAAACATATCCAATTCCGGGTCCGATTCCTTGGCAATGGATGCTTCCTTAGTGGCATACATACAGCACACCCGGGAGCAATACGGGAATCCAAGCTGCTTGCTTCGGGACCCGACACACTGGACCCATGCTATGGACTTGGGTTTCTGGGCATCGGAGGGACGCTTTATTTGACCCTCGGTGGGGCCAAAGGAGGAGAGGAGACGTTCGAACTGCATGGCAGTTATCACGTTGGAATACTTACCGTATCCATATTCCTTCCTCATCTCCAGGGGTTCGAATAGATCATACCCCGTGGCAACGATAACGCTTCCTACCTTTACCTCGATATCCTCGGATTTCTCCAGGAAAGAGATGGCTTCGGGTTCACACACCCGCTCGCATCCGCCGCATCCCACACAGTTCTCATAATCGATGGTATAGACAATGGGAACTGCCTGGGGAAACTCAATGTAAATGGCTTTCCGTTTCGCCAGCTTCTCGTCGAAGCGGCTGATAACGTCGACCGGGCAGACCTCTGTACAGTCATCGCATCCTGTACACTTGTCCGGATCGACATACCTGGTCTTTCGGTAGACCTGGGCAGTGAAATCACCGGCCTCTCCATCAAGTTTCACCAGCTCGGCATAGGTCATGAGTGTGATATTAGGGTGCCGGGAAACCTCGACCATCTTCGGGGCGGCGGTGCATATGGAGCAGTCATTGGTGGGGAATGTCTTGTCCAGCTTGATCATGTTCCCCCCGATGGTGGAGGTCTTGTCAATGAGGATCGCCCGGTACCCTTTGTCCGCAACGTCGAGGGCTGCCTGCATACCGGTAATACCCGCACCCACAATGAGGACGTCTCCTTCCATCGTCCGTTGGGCCTTGGAAAGTTTTCCCTTTGCCTCACTTTCCTTCTCAGCCTCCAATTGGGGAATTTCATCATCAAGTTTCAGTAGTTCTGGGATGAGAATATTATAATCGTCATCCAAGGGCACATCCTCATAATATTGAGGTATTATGTCACTCTGGTCCAGCATTGTTACGACCTTCGGGTTTCTTTTTGATTTCAGCACGAATGGGGTTCGTTGTTTCTACGTTCTAGAGTATCTTGATCCAGGTTCTCTGAGAGCTCAAGTCCGGGCTAATGTAAGCTGATGAAAGGCCTGACAGACACAGGGACCAAAATCCATTTTTTACCAGAGTCCGTGTCACTGTCATGCTTAAAGCTCCGGAACAACAATCGGTGTATATCAATTTTGTCTTGTCGCCTGCTAACTGATGACTAGGTTTCCGACCACAATTCATTGAATGAAAACGAGAGATTTTGATAAATTGGTATATTTACATGTTCATGGCATTCGGGCTCACAAGGGTCTCGGATCTTTGGAAAATGGGGTCTAAATCCTTTGGGAGGAGAACTGACACAAACAACGGTCACGATGGTATTTTACCGCGGTGCACCTCTTAACAGTGTTGTCCCGAAAAAGTTGGGTTTTTAGGAGATTCGAAGCACGTATGTGTGTATAGATCCGTTGTCGCCCCCCCCTCCCCCCCCCTCCGGATTCAGTCGGGAATGGTCGTCATGTCGTAGTTTTGAATCAGTTTGGAATAGGGGCCACATTAAAAATTAAAGTGAGAGAATGGGACGAAAGAAAGAATGGTAGTTGTAGGGCTGGAAAATATTTCAAATCAACGTATATACTTCTATGTTTATAGGTTGTAGAAGCACTGCAAGATTACAATAGGTGGACACTGGGGTGATATGG
>CAZTGJ010000163.1:0-7627 GCA_964613025.1 uncultured Thermoplasmata archaeon
AATGGTATCGTTCAAATGATATTTAAATTATGCGGTGTAAACAAGGACAGTGCCGGATATCTCTCCTCTTACTCTCCGATCTCAATGTCCCTTGAGCTGACATCACTCTCTTCATCATCGATGTCAACCGCGACATTAAGGTTATGGAGTCCCGCTTCGGCAGGCTTCCACGCGAGGGTTATCTCGCGCGTGCTGCCGCCCTCGAAGCCTTCTGTGGTTAGATCGACCGGTTTTTCGCCAATGGATTCGTAATCCTCATAGAACGAGACGACGATGTTTTTGCTGTCTCCGACCTCGAATGATCCTCCTTCATTCTTGATCACAGCAACAATTTCACCAGAACTATCCACATGCGGTGGATCCGGACGAATGATGATACTATCTATCTTCACGTTTCCGGTTGGTCCCACATTGTATGCCCAGTATGCACCGACAGCCACAACTCCCAAGCCTATGACTAGAGCAAGTAGCCATACCGGGAACTTGGCATCTTTCTCGGTGACATCGATGGGTACTTCCTGTTGGTTGTTCGTTTCATCCTGTTCACTGATGGCGTTGTCCGGGTCGACAACCAATTTAATATCCCTCGAATCCTTTTCCCCTGTTTTTGCCTTCCAGGTATAGGAAACGACTTTGGTGTTTTCGTTAACTTCAAAATTAACTGTTCCTTCCGATCCCTCGATAACCTCACCATCGACATAGAACGCATAATCTACGCTTCCAGCCCGATCCCAGTCGATCCGAATGGTGCCGTCCAAGTTCACAGAATCATCTTCCTTCACTTCGTAATCGTCCACATCGAGACTCACAATGGAGAAGTCAGGTTTCATTACTGCTGCCATCTGGGCATTCAGAACTGTGGAGGCCGGTTCCCCGTTCTCGGAATCTACGATGATTTCAACAAAGTAAACACCCTCAGGAACCAGATCATTATCGTACGCAGGGATAATTTCTCCATTGATTACTTCACTGTCCCCTGATGTCAAAGTTATCTCCTGATCGAGCACATAAGGAGCACCGGAACTGGTTTTGAATTCAATATCGAAATTCTCGTTTTTAATGTCCTCACCTGCCCTTCCGACTGGGGGACTGAAAATCCCGTCCCCGTTGTCCTGCCACACAAACCAACCGGTGATGTACATGGTATCACTCTCTGAGCCGAGATTCCACATGGTAACTGAAAAGGATCCGTTTGCCGGTAGGTTGTGTGTATCATAGTCCTCGGGATCACTGGGATCGATGTAGGGGAAGTAGAGTCCACTGGAGGCAACTTTGAGAACCTGGAAGTCCGTTGAACTGCCTCCTTTCGGGGAAAGACGGGTATTATTATATTTATCATCAATTTCATTTTCTTTATCTTCCGTTCCCGATATAGTGAATGTCACCATTTCACGTTGAAGAGCACCCTGGAATGTTACCTTCAGGGCAACATCAATTCTATCATCTCCTGAAGTCCAGTTATAGATGGCTTTTTCTCCTTTCATACTATCCCACTTTTCGAATTCGAATTCCCAGCTTGCCGCAGAACTATCGTCATTGTAGGTAATATCGGTTACTTCTAAAGCGAAGGAATGCTCGAAAGAATCTTGAAGAGGATTGGTACTATATAGTTGCATATCAAATGTCTGGGATGCTCCAGCACTTGTATCCACATACAAAATTCTGCGTTCATCCGCATTTAACCGTAAAACAAAGGCAGATTCTTCTCCCTCATTTGGAACAAGCATCATTGAGAACGCCATAAAAATTAATGTCGCCAAGGCAACTACTGCCATTGTTTTCGTTAAAATCTCTTCCTTTTTGTGAAATACCATGTGGCTCAACTCCATCTTAGCTGGAATGGATTCAAGTCAGAGGTCTATTGCCGTATTTATAGTTTTCGATTTTCACCAAGCTACTAGTTTCATAAGTTTCTTTATCAATAGTATTGCAGTTAAAATAATCATTATTTTGTTATAAATCGTTTATTAGTCAATACGAGTAAAAGTTTAGTTGGAATGTAGAAAAAAATGCCGAATAACTCGCATTATCTCATGAATCCCCATTCATCGCCTTCCTCCTTATCGAGTGCCGTGCTCTCGACCGGATCTCGCATAAATGCTCATTCCTCCCCCCACCCCCCACCCCCCGGGGTCTCTACAACGACGATATCCCCTTTGACCAGTGTAATATCAGCCATGCTGGGGAGGATGATCTCACTCTCTCTTCGCTTAATCAGGTTCCTTCCCGGCCGTCCGGATTCCCCCCCATTCCGTCCTCCTGGTGAGAGTCGTCTGTTATTGGATAAGATGGAGAGTACTGCATCTTCGCTCATCACCTCGATGACCCTTCGGAGTCCGTCCCCCCCCCTGAATTTTCCCACCCCACCACTTCCTCTTATGATGGAATATTCTCGTATCCTTAATGGATAGGCTATCTCGATGGCTTCGATCGGGGTATTTGCAGTATTGGTCATTCCAGTATGTATCCCATTTTCACCATTCCTCCAGGAATAGGCACCTTCACCCCCGCCCAGGGTTTCATAGTAGCTGAATTCGCGTCCTCCGATTATCGTATTGTTCATGGTTCCCTGTGATCCCGCAGGTATGCTCTCGGGAAGAGCTTTGCTCATTGCAGAAAAGAGGGCTTCCACGATTCGTTGGGAGGTTTCCACATTCCCTGAGCATACCCCCAGATTTCTGGAGGGATTGAGGATAGTACCTTTTGGGATACGGATTGTAATGTCCCGGGTGCAGCCGTCGTTATTGGGGATATCCGATCCTGCAATGCATCTGAATACATAGGCGACTGCGGAATGGGTCACTGCCGAGGGGGCGTTGAGATTCCCGTTCAGCTCATCGTCGGTTCCCGCAAAATCGACGGATATCCGTCCTTTGTCCACCAGGATTCCCACTTTGATCACCACATCATCTTCCCTCGGATACTCATAATCCGTGAATCCGTACCTGTCCCTTTCCAACTGTTCTTCTCCATCATACTGGCCGTCCGGGATCGATCTCAACTGTTCTCTGGTGAGCTTCCTTGAATAATCAAGTGACTGCTTCTCATAGAATTCAACCTTCCCAATTCCATATCTGTCCACCATTTCCAGAAATCTTCGTTTTCCAAGAGAGCATGCAGAAAGCTGTGCCCGCAGGTCCCCGAGGCGCTCCACGGGAGTTCTCGTGTTCGCAAGGACGAAATTGATAATGTCCATATTTTCCTTTTCATTCACCAGGATCTTCACCGGAGGGATGACAAGCCCCTCCTGATAGAGCTCACTGCTCCCGGCGGGCATCGAACCCGGTGTCATTCCTCCGATATCCGCATGATGTGCCCGATTTACAACGAATGCAATGCGCTTTCCCCTGAAGAACACCGGCATGATCACGGTGAGATCGGGGAGGTGGGTCCCGCCGTAGGAGGGATCATTCACCAGAATAGCATCTCCGTCATCAAGCCCGGTATATTCCCGCAGAACCTGCTTCACCACCATGGGCATGGACCCAAGATGCACCGGTATATGCTCGGCTTGTGCCAGGAGCACCCCTTCACCATTGAACAGAGCGCATGAGGCATCCATCCGTTCTTTGATGTTCGGAGAGTATGCAGTTCTCCTCAAAGCCCTTCCCATCTCCTCGGGAATGGATATGAACGTGTCCATCATGATCCTGAGCATTACCGGATCGAACCCCGCTTCATCCTTCATATCAGAAGAATTCACGGTCCTAACCTCACCTCCTGGGGTGTTCACAGTCCCATCCTCACCTCTTGGGGTGTTCACAGTCCTATCCTCACCTCTTGGGGTGTTCACAGTCCTATCCTCACCTCTTGGGGTGTTCACAGTCCTATCCTCACCTTCTGGAGTGTTCACGGTCACACTGTCACCTCTTGGAGTGTTCATATTCAAACCGTCATCTTCTGGAGTGTTCTTCCTCATACCGTCATCTTCTGGAGTGTTCTTATTCATACCTTCACCTCCAGGTTTCCGTGAATATCCACCGTGATCTCGGATCCGGGGGGAATCACAACCGTGGAACCATTGTCCTCAACAACACAGGCCCCGGAGTACCTGAAACCCGCTCCCAGATCATGTCTTCGGTAGATGGGAACCTTCATCCACTCACCGAACAGGCAGTCCCTCAGTGCGTAGGGCTCACTGGATCGGGTTTCCCCTATCTCCGGCAGTTTCGGAAGGAATCGTTGTCCCCGTGCCTCCATCCTGAAATTCACGATCTCCATCTTACCCTCAAGGGAATATCCATACTTTTCTTTGTAATTCTTTTCAAAATTCTCCTGAAGGGTGTTCAGATCATCAAAAAATGGAATGGTCAGAGAATAGGATTGACCCCGGTACCGGATATCCACAAAGGGGTGGAATTCATGCTGTTCCCTGGTAATGCCGCTCTTCAGAAGGTCCTCTGATCCTTTCCTGGCGAAGTCCGCAAATATCCTCGATGCCTCCTCCAAAACCGGTTTGCCCAAGGGTATGACCTTGGTCACCGAGAAGGAGTGAACCACATCGGAAATGAGTATTCCATAGGCAGAGAACATCCCGGCCGAAAAGGGAACGACCACCTTTTTCATTCCCAGCTCTCTTGCCAGGGAAGCTGCATGGACCGGTCCGGCGCCTCCGAACGCGAACAGGGAATAGTCCGCAGGGTCCTTTCCTGCCTCTGTGGTCACCATCCGAAGAGCTGCTGCCATCGTATGATTGACCACTTTCCGGACTCCCTGGATCGTGTCCACGGGATCAAATCCCAGCTTTCCGGAGAGGATTTTCACCGCTTTCCGGGTTTTCTCAAGGGAAAGATCCCGTCCTTTCCTCAGGAAATCTACGGGATTCAGATATCCCGCAAGGAGGTTCACATCGGTCACCGTTACCTCCTCCCCCCCTAGATCGTAACATACCGGACCGGGTTGTGCGCCGGCACTTTCCGGTCCGACGGTCAGGGCTCCACCACCATCCACCGAGGCAATGCTTCCCCCTCCCGCACCGATGGTCACGATGTTCAGGGATCGTCGGCAGAGCGGTAGTCCGCTTATTTTCCCTTCCGATGTGAATTCGGGTTTCAGCCCGGTGATCCGTGCGATATCGGTACTGGTTCCCCCCATGTCCAGGGTGATCATATTTTTCAGACCAATTGCCTTTCCAACGTGCACGGCTCCGCTCACCCCTCCAGCAGGGCCCGATAGCAGCCCCTTGGACGGAGTCCTCTGGATAATTCGGGAAGGAGCAACCCCCCCCTCACTTTCCATGACGTGATAATTGGAGATCCCATACCTCACCAGGTGTTCAGCTAGAGAAGCCAGATAGCTGCCCAGTTTTTCTTTTATGTAGGCGTCCATGAGGGTAGTTGACGTTCTTTCGTACTCTCTGTATTCGGGCATGACCTCGGAAGATCGTGAAGCCCTGATCCCCACGTCCTCCAGAATGCCCGTCGTTCTCATTTCATGTTCGGGATTTAGGAAGGAGAAAAGATAGCTCACGGCTGCAGAGCGGTACCCCCTTTTCCTGAGCTCATGGGCAATATTCCTCACTTCCCCTTCATCCAAACGAACCGAGATATGACCGTTCGCCTCAACCCGTTCATGCACTTCGAATACGTCATCTCTGGTGATGAGAGGGCGGGGGCGGAGGTTGTGAAATGAATACAGATGCTGGCGCTGCTGGCGGCCGATGAATATCACATCCCCGAATCCCTTTGTGGTCAGCAGGGCCGTTCGATCGCCCTTCCGCTCGAGCACTGCATTCGTGGCAACAGTGGTGCCATGTGAGAATGACGCTAATGAATCGAACCGTTCCAGTCCCCTGGCAATACATTCGGTGGGATTTCTGGGAGTGGATAGTTGCTTGTAACTTCTGATCCCGTTACCGTCAAGATACACGAAATCTGTGAAGGTTCCTCCGGTATCCGTACTGAGGTGGGCCCCCCGGGCGATCTGCTTCTCCTGTGCGTATGATCCGGAATGGCCGATGCCTGAATCGTCGGTGCCTGTATGGGTCATTGAACAGTGAGCAATGGATATCCTTAAAAGACTTTGGCTCGGTATCAGAGACGAGGTCATTCAATGGTGAATAACAGCGAGTAAAGAGAAAATAATATATATCTCGTGCCCTATGGGTGCATAAAACACGGCGAGACTGATGACCTATGGAATTGAAACTAGGAAGCTCTGCTTTCACACACGGGGGAATGATTCCCTCAAAGTATACCTGCGATGGTGAAAATATTTCCCCTCCCATCGAGTGGGGACCGCTTCCTCCGGGAACCGTTACCCTTGCACTCATAGCTGATGATCCTGATGCTCCTCGTGGAACATGGGTTCATTGGGTTGTATACAATATTCCCTCAGAGGACAGATGGCTTCAGGAGAACGTCCCTCCCGAGGAGATCCATCCGGATGGCTGTATGCAGGGAAGGAATGACTTCGGCAGGATCGGATACGGTGGTCCCTGTCCTCCCGGTGGTACGCATCGATATTTTTTCAAGCTCTATGCACTGGACATCCATCTCGGGCTTTCCCCGGGAGCAACCAAAGCAGAGCTCATTCGGGCCATGGACGGGCATGTGATCGCAAAAGGTGAGATCATGGGCACCTACACTCGAAGAAAATGACGTGAAAGGAGATGCGGGATCAGGATCGATGATATGAGATGCGGGAGGGATACGGGATCAGGATCGATGATATGAGATACGTGAGAGGAGATTTCGAGCCATCACCGCATGACGTTACTTCATTTTCATTGCATCCTTCACCACTGTTTCATGATCGAATGCAAGGGGGGGAAGTTTATCAGGATCAACATACTCCACTGCTGCAGCATCGTCCCCTTCCCTGAGTTCGCCGCCGGTTATCTCCAAAAGATAGATCGCTGAGACGGTATGTCCCCTGGGGTCCCGATCAGGATCGGAATACACTCCTACCAGCTCTTTCACCGATGTTTCCAGGCCGGTTTCCTCACGGACCTCCCGAACCACTGCATCCTCGGTTCTCTCTCCGTAATCCACAAATCCACCCGGGAGCGCATGCATGCCCTGGAAGGGTTCGTTCTTCCTCCGGATGAGAAGCAGCTTTCCCTCCCTGAACACCACACCGTCAACTGTCAATGCCGGAGGTCGTCCGTACCGAAGATATCGTTCGACTCCATTTTTCTCACGTTGGAAATTCTCCATCAGTTCGAGCAGGCAATCCGGGATCCCTTCTTCCCCCTCCAGACAGATCCGCTCCTCGAGGAGGTCACCCAGAAGCTCCAGCTTTTTCGAATACAGAGATCCTCCCCAGGACCCCAGAAATTCATGATCAATGTTTTCATCCCGTAGATTCTGGAGAATGAAGTATAAGGCCTCATCAAGTACCCTATGGCCCTTGTGATGGAAATAGAGGTCGAATCCTGCCTCGACACCCTTCATTCTGCTCATATCCGGAACAGGGTAATACGGCTTATTTAACCCTTTCCCCCAGAACTCTACACCCAGAACTCTACACCCGGGACTCTACACCCTACCCGACACCATGGGTCTCCAAATAGGGTCTTTTTCACATGCAAATTTCGCAGGGATATTGTTGTGTTGTCAAGGGCAATTACCGAAATAAATTTCGGCAAAGTCCGGACAACATATATATAGCTCCATTAATATACTAA